>CACXDK010000145.1 GCA_902766345.1 uncultured Spirochaetaceae bacterium
ATAAAGAAAACAACAAAAAAAACAAGATACGGTCATTTATTGCATATTTGCGTTAGTTATGATAATCTTCCATAATATGAATATATTCTTATTGATTTCAATCCCTTCAATTCTTATATGGACAATACTTACAAACCCAGAATACAGATGGACATCTTTTGTACCTCCCATCATTATAGGTTTGCTAACAGCAATACTTACATGCTTTATAAAGGAATTCTTTATATTCTATTCACATATATCTACATCCAATTTTCTTGCACACTTTGCATATCTTTCTTTAAGGGATTCTATAATTCCTGTACTAGTTTTAAACCTTGCCTTTTTCTTACTTTCAAAAGACGACTGGGATTATAAGATAGAAAGCATAGCTCCGCTAGCACACTCTTTTTTTGCAGTGTACATTCCCTATTTTGTTCTTACAGGCAAAGAGCCTCAGTCATTATTTTTGAACATAATAAAGCCGTTGCTGTTTTCTGCACTCCCAATATCAAGTTCGCTACTATGTTCAGGTCTGATTTCTTGCATAAGAAAAAAGAACAGCCTATCTGCCGCAATTATATTCGCCATAATAGCAGTACTCTTACTGCCATCACTTACAGAATCAATATGGTACTATAATATGAACTCATTAATCTGGATTATACTCACTGCCGTGTATATTTTTGCTGCCGTAATTCTTACGGTACTAAAGAAAAGCAGAAAAGAAGAAATATAAAAAACGCCGGTGCCGATATAAGCAAAAGTATCTATCAGCACCGGCTATTACCGGAGGGTCTTCTTAGAATCATACCTTTGCTTTGTGTTAAAGCAGCCGGAACTATTGTTACGGCTACCGAAAACATTTGTTACGCAAACATTATTTCTTATTCCTGTTACGGATGAAATCCAGGAATACAGCCAGAAGGATTACAACACCCTTAACAACGTACTGCCAAAAAGAATTAACATTCAAAAGGTTAAGTCCGTTATTCAAGAAGCCAATTATCAAAGCTCCGATTATTGTACCTCCAATCTTTCCCGAACCGCCAGACATAGACGTTCCGCCTACAACAACAGCTGCAATAGCATCCATTTCAGCACCGTTACCAGCCGTAGGCTGACCTGAATACATGCGGGAAGCAAGGACAACACCTGCAAGACCAGCCATCAGACCAGAAAAAGAATAGATCCAGAACTTAACCTTTTCTACTGATATACCGGAAAACTTTGCAGCCTGAACATTTCCACCTACTGCATAAATATGGCGGCCAAGCCTGGTATGGTTTATAAGCAGTGCAGTCAATATAAGCACAATAATAAGAATTATTACTGGAGTCGGAATAGGACCAATGTAGCCCGCTCCTATAAACTGCCATTCCTTTGTAACAACACGGACAGGGGAACCACCTGTATATACATAGGCAAATCCTCTAGCAACATTCATCGTAGCCAGTGTAACAATAAAAGGAGGAATAGTCGTTTTGCAGATGATAGCTCCGTTTATCATTCCAAAGAAAACTCCAACCAATACACCTATAATCAAGGCAACAGGAATAGCCATGCCGTGGCGTGCGACGCATGCTGCAGCGACACAACCTGAGAGAGCTATTATTGAACCCACAGACAAATCTATTCCGCCAAGTATAATTATCATGGTCATTCCACAGGCAAGATACAGGTTTGTAGAAAGCTGCCTGAGAACATTAAACATATTCTGCCGCGTAAGGAATGCTTCCGAAGTTGCCGGATTTATGGCAAGAAACAGATAGAGCACTGCAAACGCCACCAAGATTCCTAGATTCTCTTTAAAATATGTGGTCACACCCTTGACCATTTTTCCGTTTTTTATTGCATTAGACTGCATATCTTTGTACTCCTTTCCTTAACACCATGACTACTCTGCCGTAGCAAGAGCCATTATTCTTTCCTGAGATGCCTCCTCATGATCAAGACATCCCTTTACTGTTCCACCAGCCATTACACATACCCTGTCACTCATGTTTATTATCTCAGGAAGTTCTGAAGAAATCATGATGATAGAGATTCCCTGCTTTACAAGGGAATTCATAATGGCATATATTTCCGCCTTTGCACCTACATCAATGCCTCTGGTAGGCTCATCCAGAATAAGGATAGAAGGTTTTGTTGCAAGCCAGCGGCTTATCATAACCTTCTGCTGGTTTCCTCCAGAAAGATGATTTACAGGCTGCTCCAATGACGGCGTTTTTGTACGCATCATGCTGTTATATTCTTTTGCAATGTCCTCTTCTTTTTTATTGTTCAAGAAAAGGCCTTTTATAAACTGGGAAAGAACTTCTATAGTCGAGTTATATTTTACACTCTGAACATGGAACAGTCCTTCCAGTTTTCTGTCTTCCGGCACAAGTGCAAGACCATGCTCTATAGCCTGAACAGCAGAAGTAAAGTGTACGGACTTACCATTTATGCAGATGTTGCCACTATATTTTTTTGTAAGTCCAAAAATGGCCTGCATAGTTTCGCTGCGTCCTGCACCAACAAGCCCCGCAAAACCAAGTATCTCACCTTTACGAAGTTCAAAAGACGCATCACGGACCATATTTCCGTCATTTAGATGATCTACGCTAAGTACCACATCTCCACCTTTTGAAAAGTTTCGCACATAGTACTGTTGCAAGCTGCGCCCAACCATCTTTGAAATCAAATCATCTTTAGTTATGTCTTTTATTACCTCTGTGCTTACGTAATGACCATCACGCATGACTGTCACACGGTCACAAACTTCCCACAACTCGCTCATTTTATGGGATATGTAAATAATGCCGACTTTCTTTTCTGTAAGAGACCGCATTATCTTAAACAGGAATTCAACTTCCTTATCTGAGATGGAAGAAGTCGGCTCATCCATGACCAGAATGCGGGAATTAAATGATATGGCCTTTATTATCTCAACCATCTGCTGCTGGGCAATAGTAAGATTGACCATAAGTGTTTCTGGAGTAAAATTCATATTGTAAGACTCAAGCAGGGCCTCTGTATCACGGTTCATTTTTGCTTTATCAACAAAAATGCCATTCATAGGTTCCCTGCCCAAGAATATGTTTTCAGCTACCGTCATGTAAGGAACCATTACAAGCTCCTGATGAATGACAGCTATGCCGTTTTTCTGTGCGTCAAAAACTCCATTTATTTCAATTTTATGTCCGTCTATGAATATTTCACCCTTATCAGCCTTATATATGCCACCAAGAATCTTTATAAGGGTAGACTTTCCGGCACCATTTTCCCCAAGTAAGGCATGCACTTCTCCTGCCCGTAACTCAAAGTTTACATCTTGCAGTGCATACACCCCAGGGAATGTCTTATCTATGCCGCTCATTTTCAATAGAACATTTTCACTCATCTGCATTTCCTCTGGATAAAAATCAGAATGCGGAATACAGGGAAATGCAGGCAGAAAATTTTACGAAACTCCTTACCTAACCTGCATTTCCCCAATTCTACTTACTGCCAGCCGTCAGTTCCGTACTGAGCAACATTTTCTTTTGATATAAAGAAGGTTGGTACAGGATAGCGCCCGTCAACTTTCTCGCCAGCCTTGATTTTATACATAAGTTCAACAGATTTCTTTGCAATGTTGATAGGAGACTGAGCACCAGTTCCTTCAATTAAAGAAGAAGAGCTTGCAAGTTCCCTCTTAATATCAGGAGAACCGTCTACACCATAAATTTTTGTATTCTTAATGCCAGCTGCATTTGCTGCTGCAAGAGCACCCAGAGCAGTAGGATCGTTACCGCCAAAAATAGCAACAACATCTGGATGAGCCTGAAGTAAATCTTCTGCTATGCCCATTGAAACCTGAAGGTTTCCTTTTGCATCCTGCTGTGCTACAATATTAAAGCCATGACCTTTTATGGCGTCAAGGAATCCGTTTGTACGGTCCACAACGGAATTCATTGTAGGAGAATCCAAAACAATTATGTCTCCACCGTTAGGACATTTCTTTACAAGATCTTCACCGCAAACCTTGCCTGCATTATAGTTATCAGAACCTGTATAAGTAGTAACATAGTTCTCCATATCTGCAACTTCTGTATCAAAATTTACGATTGGAATTCCTGCACTCTTTAATTGATCAAGAGCAGGAATAATTCCCTCTGCCTCAGCTGGATTAAGGAAGAATCCGTCTACTTTCTGTGCAATAACGTCTTCTACCTGCTGAATCTGTCTGGTCACATTGTTTGCAGGGTCAACAGAAACAAGTTTATCACCCCTAGCCTCAACTTCTTCCCTGATTGTCTTTTCAATAAGTACAAAGAACGGATTTGACTGATCCATGCAAGTAAAGCCAAACTTATAATGCTTTTCGCCACTCGCAGCTCCAGAAGAGTCCTTAGCTTTTTTTCCACCACAGGAAACCATACACAATGCTGATGCTGCAACAGCAAGAACAGCTGCTGCTTTTACAATCTTTTTCATACTGAATCCTCCATTTTTATGGTTATCATTATGGATTCAAGTATATAGCCCTCAAAACAAGCCAACAAGTGAACTTTGTCATCAGTTTTTCATGACAAATGTCATCTTGAAAGCAGGCTCTGTACATTTTGTTGCAGGATGCGCAATGCAGTATCTGCATTCTGCCGTTCTTCTATAATGCGGCTAATTTCAGTATCAGCTGCAGCCATTGCCTGTGCATAGAGAGAAAACTTCGGCATTGCAATGCCATGATCAAGAATATCAGCACTTAATCCAAGACTATATTCTCTTCCGCTGTCCATATAAGAGTCCAGTGAATTTTGTAAAGATTTTGATGCAGATACTATACGGAGTGGTGAAGCCCCCTGCCCCATAACATAAACATCAGACTGAACGGAAATGTTGTGAACAAAAGTCTTTAAAAGCTCATAAGAAAGTTTCAGTTTTCTTGTCCTTGAATTAATGCCAAGCATAAGACTACTGACTTCAGATACATTTCCTCCAGATATTCCAGACGGCATTGGAAGACATCCCCACTCATAGGAAAAATCTTTATAGACTTTATATGGATAAGAAACATACGTACAAAACTGGGCATAAGACATTGGCATGAAACCGACTTTTCCAGCGTCAAAATCGTCTGCAGTAAAACGCCTGTCTCCTGAATGTTCATTTATGCGCTGCATAAACCGCACTGCTTCTACAGTGCGCGAATCTGACAGAAAAACCTTAGTGCCATCCTCGTCAAAAAGCTGAACTCCATTTGAATAGACCGCATCCTGCCACGTGTATCCGTACATGCCGACTTTTTTACTCAGATTATAAAAGTCATTCCACGTCCAGTCCCTTTTAGGCATGTCAAGGCCGTGCTCTTTAAGCAGCGTTACATTTACAGCCATAAGCATGCAATCTGTCTGATACGGCAGCGCATATTGCTTTCCCTGGAACTCACCAGCATTCCATGACGAATCAAAATATTCCCAGCGTTTTATGATACCATCTTTTTCAATGACAGGGGTAAGGTTCTTAAGAATGCCATTTTTTACAAGCATGGTAAAACGATTATCAGGAATAAGGAATACATCAGGAGTCTTTCCAGAAAGAATCTGCTCCGAAAGCCACTCGTCATAATCCGACTTGCGTATTCCTGAATAATAATGAACTTTTACACCAGGATGCTCAGATTCAAATATTGCAATTGCCCTATCTACTGTATGGTAGCTGTCTCCGTTTGAGACATTCCAATTGCTTCCTGCAAACATTCCAAGTTCTATCACAACAGGCTTGGCATGCCTTTTCACCAGTATAGTAGCAATGACAGATATAAAAACAGAAGCTACTAAAAAAAGGCACAAGGTTTTTAAAATATTTTTTTTCATATCACACACTCAATGACATCTGGACAGCCCAAATTGCGAGCTGTGTCCTATCACGAAGTTCAAGTTTGTCCAGAATTGTACTTATGTAATTGCGGACCGTACCTTCTGATAAAAAAAGAGAGCCTGCAATCTCTTTATTAGAAAGGCCTTTTGACACAGCCCGCACAATTTTCCATTCCGTTTCAGTAAGATTCTCAACTTCTCCTTTAGACGGCTCTATCATTGAGTTTCCTTCATTGGCCATTTTATAGAAAAGCTGAAGAACCTTACTTGCAATGTCAGGATTAATCATTGCCTGTCCACTATATACAGTCTTTATGGCCTCACTCAGCTGATCAAGGGCGATACCTTTCAAAAGATAACCACTTGCACCATACTTAAGGGCATTATATACATACTCATCATCATCAAACGTAGTCAGAATGA
>CACXDK010000146.1 GCA_902766345.1 uncultured Spirochaetaceae bacterium
GATTTTTTCAGCTGTTTGCCGTGTATAAAATACTATATATATGAGAATTTCATTATATTAAATTTTATAACAACTTTCTATAACTAATGCTTGTTAGGTTCAATAATTTGCTTGAAGAAATTGATGTTCTTTAAGATAATAAAAGAATGTCAAAAAAGATGTATCAGGAAGCATGGAACTATGCTTTAGAAGAACTTCATAATCAATATATTTCAGAAGATAGAGAAAACGAGTTTATTTTTAATTTTAACATAAATTACGTTAGTGATGAAAACAATGTGATTACTGTTTGTGTTCCATCACCATTTATGAAAAACCAGGTAACTTCAAAAGGTTCACTTGAAATTATTCAGAATAAACTTCGTGAAGTAACAGGATTAAATGATTTAACTTTAGACTGCATTGTAAATAAGGATTTTAAATCGGCTGAAATTCCTTCGGATGATGATAAGGAAGGGTCTAAGGCTGCGGAATCCTCAGCAGCGCTAACCCAATCTAAACCTCAGTCAGCCACCGTAGAAAATTCTAAAATTGAAAGTCAGCCTGAAGCTCCAAAAGTGGCTCCTGTAAAAAAGCATCCTCAGCTTAGCGAAAACTTCATTTTTGAAAACTTCATTCCTGGCGACAATTCTATGTTTGCTTACAATGCGGCAATTTCTGTTGCAAAGGAACCGGGAAAAGCCCGCAATCCTATTTTGTTTTACGGCGGTTCAGGTCTTGGAAAAACTCACCTGATGCAGGCAATCGGAAATTACATTTATAATCAGAATCCAAAACTTAAAATCTGCTACATTTCTGCAGAAAGTTTTACAAATGAATTTACCGATTCAATCCGTACTAAAAAAACTCAGGAATTTAAAAACAAATACCGCGGCCTTGATATCCTTCTTCTGGACGATATTCACTTCTTACAGGGAAAGGAACAGACTCAAGAAGAGCTCTTCTATACATTTAATGCTCTTTTTGAAAAGAAAGCCCAGATGGTATTTACCTGCGACCGTCCTATCCGCGAAATTAAAAACATGGCGGACCGTCTTGTAAGCCGCCTGAACAACGGACTCAGCATTGATATTCAGATTCCAAAATTTGAAAACCGCTATGCAATTCTTCAGAAAAAAATCGAACTTCAGGGAAAGCAGCTTAGCCCAGAAATTATTGAATACATTGCAAAGAATATTGAAACAAACGTCCGTGAACTTGAATCAGCTTTAACAACTGTTTTCTCTTACGAAGAGCTTACAGGCCGTCCTCTGGATTTGGATTCTGTAAAAACTTTACTACATGATCTTATTCAGACAAATAATGCAGAAAATATTTCTCTGGAAATTATTCAGAAAGTTGTAGCAGACGCTTATCAGATTTCTGTAGCAGATTTGAAGGGTAAAAAGAAAGATAAGAAGTATGTTGTTCCACGCCAGATTTCAATTTATATGGCTCGTGAAATGACAGAAATGTCTTTTATGGAACTTGGAAACGAATACAGCGGAAAAGATCATTCTACAATTATGTACGCTTACAAAAAAATTGCAGATTTGATGAAAACTGATCCAAGCCTGGAAAGCAGAATTGAAAATCTTATGAGGGAAGTAAAAGAGTATAAAAAGTAGAAAAATTGTGCATAACTTAATTTTTAAAGTGGATAAACTAACGAATATTAAGTAAAATGTGGAAAAGTGGAAAAAATGTGATTTAAAACCCCTTACTAATCTACATTTTAAAACCTTAATTTATAAAGAATTAAAATGGTTTTCCACAATATAAACAGGGCTTATTATTACTATTACTAAATTTATAAATTTTAATAATTATTAAGCTGAATAAAATTGTAAAAAAAGTAAAAGGAGATTTTCTATAAATGAAATTTACATTTGACCGCGACGCAATGATTAAGGAAATTGCAATTGCTCAGGAAGTTATTACAAATAAAAGTCCTGTTTCAATTCTTTCAAATATTCTGTTGATTGCAGAAAATAATTCTTTAGTAATTAAAGCTACTGATTCAACAATGAAATTTACTACTACTGTTCCAGTAGAAATTCAGCAGGAAGGAAGAACTACAATTTACTGTGATAAGTTTATGCAGATTCTTTCTCAGTCTCC
>CACXDK010000147.1 GCA_902766345.1 uncultured Spirochaetaceae bacterium
CTGGATTTTCTTAGCTTTTTTATCAGCTTTTAAAATCTTCTTATCTTCACGAGTAACACGTCTGCCCATAGTAAAAGGGAGCGTAATTACTACGCCTGCTATCAATGAAACTATGATAGTAACAAATACAGGTACGTTTTTAAACGTATGAATAAACCAGACATCGCATGAGTTTCCAAGATTATAACCGGTAAATACAGCTGTAAGAGCTGCAACAATAAGCATTGCAATTAATTTTATAGGCATAAAGTCAGTATATACAAATATATTATAAAAGTCTATGGAGGCAATATTACCAAGTTAAACAAGAGTTCCCCTGAAAGTATTACCGTTTAAGCTATCAATATGAACAGTTACAAAATTACCAATCAAGGAAACAGGACCTTTGAACGCAACCCTTTCATTCTGCTCTGTTTTACCAAGCAATTCATCTTTATTATCACGGCTTATAATGTCAGCAAGGACTTTTATTGTCTGCCCGACCCGCTTAGACATTACCTCCTTAGTAATCTCAAGCTGCATATCTATTATTTTCTGAAGCCTTGCTTTTTTAGTTTCCATATCAATCTGGTTTTCCATTTTTGCAGCAGGAGTTCCTTCACGAGGATTATAATAATACATAAATGCAGACTCATACTGAACTTCCTGCATAAGAGAAATGACATCTTCAAAATCTTTTTCAGTTTCTCCAGGAAATCCCAGCATAATATCTGTAGTAAGGACAAGCTCAGGGATATTTTTTTTAAGTTTCTCTACAAGTGTAAGATAAGACTCCCTTGTGTAACGCCTGTTCATAGCTTTAAGAATAGCCGTAGAACCATGCTGAACAGCAATATGAAGTCCCCTACAAATATGGCGGTCATTTGCTATTAAATCTATTAAATCATCAGAAAAATCTTTTGGATTACTAGATTCAAAGCGTATCCACTCTATAGAAGAATGTATTTCATCAATATGAGAACTTATTGTTCTTAAAAGTCCTGTGAAATCAGTTCCATCAGAATCTTTATAAGAATTTACATTCTGTCCTAGCAAAGTAATTTCTTTTACACCTCGTTTAGACAGAATATCAATTTCATTCAAAATCTGAGAAACTGGACGGCTCACTTCCCTACCGCGAACATACGGAACAATACAATAAGTACAAAAATTATTGCAACCATGCATGATAGGAACAAAAGTTGAAAATGCACCTTCTTCATAAGATGTATCTGCAAATGTATATACAGGCTCTTCCTCTATTTCTACAGGTTTTTCATGATTCTCTACAGCCTGAATAATATCACCAAACTTATTTTTTGCATAAGTTCCAACAACATAATCAACCGCAGGCCATTCTTTTTGTAAAGTTTTAAGAAGTCTTTCAGCCATACACCCCATTACAACGATTGTTATAGGAACAGCTCCGTTTTTCTGAACGTATTCTGCAGCAATCTCCATATTACGGCTCTTTGCACCAGGCTCACAGTTGCGGAGTTTCTTCAAACCTGTATAAAAGCCGAGTCTTCCATATATTCGTGTTTCTGCAGTAGCTCTAACAGAACATGTATTAATTATTATTAAATCACTCAGCTGCGCATCAGAAGCTTTAGTCCACCCTCTACTGATTAAAAGTTGTTCTACCGAGGCAGATTCTGCAATATTCATTTCACAGCCATAGGTTTCAAAAAAATAAGTCATTGTACATACTCCGTATAGGCATACGCATTATGATTATGTATGCTTTCAAAATTAGTGCATTCAACACTGAACCAAATAAAAGGTTTTTCACATTTTTTAAAATCTTTCAATGCAAGATAAACTTCCCTGACAACATCTTCTACAAAACGGGGATTCTCGTAAGCATGTTCAGTTACAAATTTTTCATCAGGACGTTTCAAAATGCTGTACAGTCCGCTGGAAGCACTCTGTTCTATTAGTTCAATAACATCTTCAATCCAAAAAAGACTGGTATTCTGTAATTTTACAGTAACAATGCCACGCTGATTATGAGCACCATATTCACTTATAGCCTTTGAACATGGACATACAGTAGTAACAGGAACAGACACACTAATATAAAACTGATGACTATCCTGAGAAACTTCGCCTTCATACATACATTCATAGCTCATTATGCTTTTTTCGCCGGAAACAGGAGCTTTTTTTTCCATAAAAAAAGGAAATTTCATTGTTCCAAAAGCTTTTTCAGCCTGTAATGACTGACGGATTTCTTCCAACATAGCAAGAAACTGCTTCATGCAAAGGTTTTCACGATGTTTATGAAAAGTCTCTATAAACCGAGACATGTGTGTTCCCTTGTAATTATGAGGAAGATTTACAAATAAATTCACCTCTGCTGTAGTCATCTGGTAACGGTTTTGACGGTCAAGAACCTTTACTGGATATTTTAAGTCTTTGATTCCAACCTTTTGAAGAGCTATTTCTCTTGTATCAGGCGTATTCTGAATATCA
>CACXDK010000148.1 GCA_902766345.1 uncultured Spirochaetaceae bacterium
CCTTTGGAAAAAATAGAAGAATTGGCAGCAGAAATGTCTGCAAAATCTTGATAAACACAACAGACCAAATAAAAAATCCCTGTACATTTCAAAATGTACAGGGATTTTTTATTTTTTGCCATGACTACAATTATCTTGCCTTAACTCAATCCTTCGGCAATGACTTTGAGCGACTCTGATGCAGCAGAGATATGTTCTGTAGCTTGGGTAAAGCTTTCGACACCAGCGGAAATTTGCTTTAGCGTAATGAGGATTTGCTCGGTTGCCGAAGCCTGCTGTCTAATAATGGAAGTGATTCTTCCTGCGCTGTCTGCTGTTATTTCAGAAGCATTCTGCATGCTATGGAAACGCTCTTCAAGCAGTTTTGCATTGCTTACACCCTTTTCTATTTTTGAAGTTCCGTTTTCGCTCATTAAGATAAGGCTGTCAGAACTCTTTTCAATCTCTGAAATCTTTCCTTTTATTTCCTTTGTACCGTCAATAATGCTGTCTGCAAGACGGCGGATTTCTGTAGCAACGATATGGAAGTTCTTTCCTGCTTCTCCTGCACTGGAAGCTTCAAGCTCAGCATTGAAAGCAATGATTTTTGCCTGATCTGCAATAGAGTTGATCAAAGTTACAATATCCCAGATGTTCGTGATTTTATCGCCAAGTTCCTTAATGCCGTCTATTGTAATAACGTTTGCTTCGGCAATTTTCCTAAGCTGTGCTACGTTGTCTGCAATTAAGGCAACGCCATCTTCAACGTCCCCGTTAGTCTTTACCGCAAGAGCCGACACATCGGTAATTTGCTTTGAAATGTCCTCGCTCAAAGCCGTGCAGTCTTCCATTGTAGCTACAATTTCTTTTACGGCTGCACTCTGGTTCTGGGCTGTTTCCGCAGTTTCCTGTGAATATGTGGCAAGCTCCTCTGTTTCGCTGTAAATGTTTTTACCCAAAGCCTGCTCGCCTTTTCGCATTTTTTTAATGAGGGTAATGTTCAAAAGTGAACTGCACACCGCAAAAATAACCAGGGCAATTTCAAAAAGAACGATTGCTGTATTCGTTTTTCCCGTAAAATCGCTGATTTTGCCATCTGTTACAATATACCAGTTTGAAGATTCAATAGGCACAACTGCGTAATACTGATCTTTAGATACAAATGACTTTGTTTTGCCGTCAAAATATTCAGAAGCAGAGCTGGAAATCTTGGAGTCCGAAAGATAGTTTCCCTTGGAAACTTTGTCGCTGTCGCTGTTTGTTAAATATGTTCCATCTGAAAGAACCAGAAATACCTGGCTGCTTTTAGAAATCTTTATGGAGTTCATGATGTCTGTCAGTACAGAAAGCTGTAAATCCACAGCAAAGACGCCCTCTCTGTCTGCGAGAGGCACGGATTTTGCAACGGTTGTGCAAAGGGTTTTAGTCATTATGTCAAAAAAAGGATCATTAAAAGTCACCTTTCCTTTTCCGTTCAAGGCATTTTCGTACCATACTTCATCGCTCATCTGCCACTCATCTGGCGGAATCCAATCAGAGCTGTCAAAGTATAGACCGCGCTTTTCCTTTCGGCTGATTTTTGTACCGTAGTAAGCGGAAGTTGCGTAAGGCAAATTTGAGCCGATTGCGTGAACAAGTGCATTGATAGATTTTTCATCGGTACTGAGTTTTGTAAAAGAAGCAAAGTCTTCACAGCCTGCAATGACAGGGGTTATAAAGTCCATTACCTCGTTTTTAAGCTTTTCAACTGCGGCTTTTGCTTCCGACTTCACCTGATTTTTTATGATGGATGTACATATAAATGAAAGGATTGCTCCTGACATAATTGTTACTATAAGAAGTGGCATAAAAGTGCCTAGAAAAAGAATAGTCAGGTTCTTTTTTGCATTGTCTTTTGAATTAGCCTTAGAAAATAGTACTTTCATGTATTTCATTATAAATCAGCATTTCAAGCTTTTCAACTTTAAAAATGCTCTATTGATACTGACAGCATATTTCATTATAATGCAAAAAAATTATAAAGAGGATATGCAATGTTAAAGGGAAGACATGTAATTGAGCCTGGTGATTTGTCCGTCACTGAAATAAATGAGATTTGTTCTTTGGCAGAACAGATTATTGTTGATCCAGTTTCTTTTCAAGACGTGTGTCGCGGGAAAATTCTTGCGACACTTTTTTTTGAGCCAAGTACAAGAACAAGACTTTCTTTTGAAGCTGCCATGCTTCATCTTGGTGGTACTGTTGAAGGCTTTGCAGATGCCAGTTACACATCTTCTACCAAAGGTGAAACTCTTGCAGATACAATCCGTGTAGTAAGTTCTTACGTAGACGTTATAGCCATGCGTTCCCCAAAAGAAGGAGCTGCTCTTCTTGCTTCTCAGTTTAGCAACGTACCTGTAATTAATGCTGGAGACGGTGGTCATTACCATCCAACACAGACTTTGACAGATATGCTTACAATACGTGCTTTGCAGGGTGGCTTTGAAGGTCATACAATCGGTTTCTGTGGTGACCTTAAGTTTGGCCGTACAGTTCACTCCCTTGCAAAAGCAATGAGCCGCTACAAGAACAATAAGTTTATATTTATCAGCCCAAACGAACTTAAAGTGCCAGAATATATTACCAAAGACATTCTGGAACCTGCTGGCATTGAATATATGGAAGCTGAGCGTCTGGAAGATGTTATTGGTGATGTTGACATTCTTTACATGACACGTGTTCAGAAAGAACGCTTCTTTAACGAGCAGGATTATATCCGCCTTAAAGACAGCTACATTCTTAATCAGGAAAAAATGCGTCTTGCCCGTAATGATATGATTGTCCTGCATCCTCTTCCTCGTGTAAATGAAATTGCTCCTGAAGTTGACGACGATCCAAGAGCTGCCTACTTCAAACAGGTGCGCTACGGCATGTTTGCACGCATGGCTCTCATTGCAAAGCTTACAGGCTGTCTGTAATAATCAACATTATATAGAAGGAGATTTTTCCATGATAAATATTGCAGAAATAAAGAATGGACTGGTAATAGATCATATTAAGGCTGGAACAGGCTGGAAAGTATTTAAATGGCTTAAACTTGACAAGGCAAAGTTTTCAACCGCACTCATCATGAATGCTTCATCTGAAAAGACGGGCAATAAAGACATGATAAAAATAGACAGCATCATGAACATAGATTACAGTGTTTTAGGCTACATTGATCCTGATATCACCGTAAACGTCATTCAGGATTCAAAGATTGCAAAAAAAATAAAGATGTCGCTTCCTGAAAAGATTGAAGGTGTCATTCAGTGTAAAAACCCTCGATGCATTACTATTACCGAGCATTATGTTCCTCAGGAATTCCGCCTTGTAAGTAGAGAAAAAAAGCAATACCGCTGTAAATATTGTGATGCACTGTATACAGCAGGTACAATAGGCAAATTCGTAGAGGAAGAAAAATGAAAGATTTGCTGCTTATCTATAATGCACGTCTTATTGACAGTGAGCATGACATAAAAAACGGTGCAATTCTTATCCGTGGCGGTAAAATAGAAGGTGTACTCACAAAGCCAGCTGCAAAAAAACTTATGCAGGATGATTCTGTGGGGCAGTATGATGCACACGGAAATGTTGTAATGCCTTCTTTTATTGATATGCATGCTCATTTTAGAGACCCTGGACTTACGCAGAAAGAGGACATTGAAAGCGGTTCAAAGGC
>CACXDK010000149.1 GCA_902766345.1 uncultured Spirochaetaceae bacterium
GGTTTGAATCTCCCGAAAGCAAAGAATGGCTTGAATACGTCATAAAGGGCGATGAACACCCTGCAACAGCAATTTGGAACGACAAATCATCTCCATATAATAAAAAACACCCTCATGATGAGGGTGCAAATAATAATTACGGTGCAAAAAGAATTCCAAAGAAAAAGGCCTGCAAGATGGATTTTATTTCCCGCGGAAAAATGCTTTCTAAATAGACTGCAATGCCTGAATTAAATCCAAAGGCGTAAGGGCAAAATCGTTCTTTACAGTTTCAAGAGCCTTTTGTGCGGCAGATGTATGAGCAAGACTTGCATACACAGCTGCCTGCAAAGGTTCATACTTTTGAGCAAGCAGAGCGGCAACCAGCCCCGAAAGGACATCGCCCGAACCACCTTTTGCAAGTGCATTGCATCCATAAGGATTTATATACAAAGCCACTTCATTTTGAGTGGCTCTTTTTATTCCTATTAAAACGTTTGCCCCTTTCAAAAGAAGAACAACATCAGGATATTTATTACAGAATGCTTTTACAAGCTCTACCCTGCGCTTAACAACTTCTTTTACAGAAAAAGTTCCCATGCCGCACTGCTCTAAAAGACTTGCAAATTCTTTTGGATGTGGAGTAAGAACAAAACCTTTTCTTTTTTCAAGCAAATCTTTTATAAAAAGTGAATGGCAACTGTCCGCATCAAGCACGGCAGGAATATTTGGGTTTTCACACAACCATTCAACAAACTGTTTGCCGTCACTTCCAAGTCCCATGCCCAAAGCAACGGCGGTGGTATTTGCAGGAAAACTTGGCGACACCATCAATTCAAAAGGAACGTTTGTGGCACAGTCAAAGTTTTCACTTCCTGTAACAAGGCTTACAAGGCCTGCACCAAAACGCAATGCGGCACTGGCAGCAATGACTGCAGCTCCGCTTTTAGTTCCACAGACAATTGCAGCATGACCAAAAGAGCCTTTATTTACATTCTGAACATTCCTATGCGGAAGTTTTGCATCTGACTTTTCCAAAAGCTGCGCTTCACATTTTACAGTGCCGTCTGCATATTCAAAGTTGCCCCTGCTCACTCCAAGATTTGCAAGAACAATTTCGCCACAGGCATCTTTTGCAATGTCACTGTAAAGGCTCATTTTAAGGGCGCCCATTGTAACAGTTTTATCTGCACAAAAACAAACGTCGCTGGCAAAGCCACCTGCAACATTGCCAAGTCCATCCAAGCCAGAAGGAACATCGCAGGCAATTCTTACGGCATCGCAATTTTTATTTGCACTGGCAATGACTGCCTGAGCTTCATACGGAAGCTCTCCATGAAAGCCACTGCCAAAAATGCAGTCTACAATCACTTTTAAATCTATGCTAATTCTTTCTATATAATCATCATATTCTGAAATATCAATGCACGAAACCCCGATTGCACATGCCCGCTCTTTTTGCAGAACGCACATCTGGCTTTTAGGCTCGCTCACGGCACATACTGTAACAGAGTATTCATGGCGCATTAACCTTCGTGCAAGAGCATAACCGTCTGCACCGTTATTGCCAGAACCTGCAAGAATTAAAACAGCTGGGCGAGCAAGGCACACAGCCCCGCAATCTTTCAAAGACTTTTCCAAACTGCTTAAAACCGCATCTTCCAAAGCGGCCGCAGCATTTTCCATCATTATATCTTCTGAAAGTTTATACAGTTCCCTTACCTTTGAGTCCAAAACACGTGTATCGCCATATATATTCTGCATATCCGTATCATAAAAGCTGTTTTTTTTACTGTCAAGTAAGGTTAAAATGTGTTATATTTAACTCTATGCAGAATACAATACCAAGATGGAATTTAGATTCCTTATTTACAGACATACATTCAGAAGAATATAAAAATGCAGTAGCTTCATACACAAAAGAAATGGATTGTGTAGATGAACTTTTAGCCACAGCAGACCGCTTTACACGCGAAGCAAATGACAATTTCGATTTTCCTGCATGGCTTTCTTCATATCTGAAAGCATACAGCGAGGTAAATGCAACAGGCGGAACACTTACTGCCTACGCATACATCATATACTCAACAGACACAACAAACACTGAGTACATGAACAATCTTACTTCTATAGAAGAAATGAATGTGCGCACCCAGCAGCAGGAATTAAAATTCAGCCGCATATTGCTGTCGCACACAAAGTATCTGGAAGAATTTTATAAACGCTTTCCAGAATATGAAGAATATAAATTTCTTTTGGAAGAAATTATTGAAGACACAAGACATCAGATGTCACCACAGGAAGAAAAGCTTGCTTCTGAATTGCAGAGAACCGGCGGCGATGCATGGGGCAGATTACAGGAACAGCTTATAAGCAACATGCAGGATGCAAACGGAAAAACTTTTAACGAAATCCGAAACGACGCATACTCATCAGATGCAGCAGTACGCAAAAATGCATGGCAGACGGAAAAACAGCTTTTGCAGAATAACCGCATTGCATTTGCTGCCTGCATGAACAACTTAAAAGGCGAGACTGTTCTTCTTAATAAAAAACGAAATTGGGCACAGGCTTTGGACAGGGCTCTTTCTTCTTCACGCTTAAAAAAAGAGACTCTTGATGCTTTAATCTCTTCGCTTGAAGATGCCCTTCCGATGTGGCGTAAATACTTTACAGCAAAAGCTAAACTTTTAAGAAAGACAGGCTCTACTGCAAGTGCAACAGCAGGAACTGCAGGACATGAAGGGCTTGCTTTTTATGATTTATTTGCACCAGTTTCTTCCGCAAAAGAAAAAGAGTGGACTTTTGAAGAAGCAAAGGAATATATCTTAAAAGAATACAATTCGTTTTCTAAAGACATGGGCAACTTTGCAAAGAACGCTTTTGAGCAA
>CACXDK010000150.1 GCA_902766345.1 uncultured Spirochaetaceae bacterium
ACGTGCAAGAGCACCATTCTGCCAAAGAATTGGAGCTGCGTCGGACTTTGTACCAACAAGACGGTCATGGCGAATACGCAATGCACGATGGCACAATTCAAGACGCATATCAAGCAAAGTCCAGAAGCGAAGCATATCACCACCAGAAGTACAAGCAACATCAACAAGGTTTAGTGTAACAACCCCTTGATTAAAGCGACCATAGAACTTAGGACGTCCTGTTGCAGGATCTTTATATACAGTAAGGAATGAACGGCATCCCATGCAAGGGTAACAGTTGCCGTCTTTAATTTCCAGCATCTTCTTTTCAGAAATGTAATCAGGAACCATACGCTTAGCCGTACATTTTGCAGCAAGCTCAGTCAAATGATAATATTCAGAACCCGGTTCAATGTTATCTTCTTCAAGAACGTAAATCAGCTTAGGGAATGCAGGAGTAATCCATACACCAGACTCATTCTTTACACCCTGATAGCGCTGCTTCAAAACCTCTTCTATAATCAAAGCAAGATCTTTCTTTTCCTGCTCGCTACGGGCTTCGTTAAGATACATAAAGACAGTCACAAAAGGAGCCTGTCCATTAGTTGTCATAAGTGTAATAACCTGATACTGAATTGTCTGAACACCGCGCTTAATTTCATCGCGAAGACGTTGATTTACCATAAAATCAAACTGGTCTTCATCAATATTAAGCTTTGTAGCTTCAACCATGTCGCGAATTTCTTTCTTAATCTTCTGACGGCTTACTTCTACAAATGGAGCAAGATGAGCAAGGGAAATGCTCTGTCCACCGTACTGGCAACTTGCAACCTGAGCAATAATCTGAGTAGCAATGTTACATGCAGTAGAAAAAGAATGAGGGCGATCAATTCTTGTTCCGCTGATTACAGTACCGTTCTGCAACATATCATCAAGATTAACCAAGTCACAATTGTGCATGTGCTGTGCAAAATAGTCAGCATCGTGGAAATGGATAATACCTTCTTCATGTGCTTTCTGAATATCAGGATCAAGCAAAAATCTGCGAGTAATGTCCTTACTTACTTCGCCAGCCATATAATCGCGCTGAACAGAAACGACAGTCGGGTTCTTATTAGAATTTTCCTGTTTTACTTCTTCATTGTTTTCTTCGAGAAGGCTCATTATCTGCTGATCTGTAGTGTTTTCCTTACGCATCAGCTGATGGCGGAAACGGTAAGTAATGTAAAGCTTGGCAACTTCATAAGCACCATTTTCCATAATGCCGTTTTCAACAAGGTCCTGAATGTCTTCAACATTCAATGCATGACCTTCATTATGACAGTGAAGTTCAATGTCACAGGCAATGGATTCAATCTGCTGCTCACTCAGGCGCTTAGATTCTTCTACCTGAGCATTTGCCTTTTCAATAGCTTTAATTATCTTTTCACGATTAAATAATACTTCCGCACCGCTACGTTTTATAATCTTCATGAACACCCTCAAATAAAATTATCCACAATATAATTATTTGTAATAATTAAACTTAGACAATTTATACACTCCACCATATATGGTGGGCTATCAATTATTAGTGTACTAGCGATGGTGTTTTTAGTCAAGACGAAAAACTACAAAGAAGACATAAAAAATACAAAAAAAGGCGGAAAAATTACCAAACTTTCGGTAGTTTTTCCGCCTTTATTATTGCCATTCAAGCCCCGAACGGCTGTCTAATCCAAGCCCAAATCACACCTTAAACTGATCTATCTGGCTGCCTATTTTCAAGATAGACTGCTTAACCTCGTCTACCATTTCACCTAGAGTATTTCCAATTTTACCAATTTTTCTAGTACCATCAGAAACACCATTCATGTCCCTTAGCAGATTATTTGTCGCCTGCTTTAAGCGAGTAACCTGATCAATGGCAGCCTTATTTTCTCCGTCCATCTGGTTTGAAGAATCGCGGACCAAAATCATGCTCTCATTCATAGAATGAAGTGCTTCACGAATTTGTTTAGAGCCACTGTTCTGCTCTTCCATGGCAGCCTTAATCTGAGCAACAAGTTCATCCGTCTCATCAATCTTGCCAGAAACAGAATCAAATGCCGTGCTGGACTCCGTAGAAGCAGAAACAACTTCTGAAATGGAATCCTTAATATTTTTAAGCTGTTCACCAATAGTCTTTGACTGTGATGAAGAAGTTTCAGAAAGCTTTCGAATTTCATCCGCAACAACAGCAAATCCCTTACCAGCCTCACCAGCATGGGCAGCCTCAATAGCCGCATTCATAGCCAAAAGATTTGTCTGCTCGGCAATGCTTGAAATTGCAAGGTTAGCTTCCATAAGCATATCAGACTGAGATTCTATCTGCTTAATCTTTTCGTTAACAGCAGACTGCTTGTCAATTCCATTCTTTGCATTATCCCGAAGCCCCTCAAAAGAAGAAGCCATCTTATCTACACTCTGATTTACGCTGGCAATGTTGCCAATCATCTCTTCAACAGCACACGAAGCATCACTAACACCGTCGGACTGATTTCCAATCATGCCGCTAAGGGTTTCAATTGCCGTAGAAACCTGCTTTACAGACTTTGTTGTTCCTGTAACAGATTCAACCTGACTTTCCAGCTGAAACTGCATTGAATCAATGCTCTGAATAATCTGGTCAATAGAATTTTGAGTAGTAAACATTGTTTCATGCAGATGGTCTCCGCTCGTAATAAGAGACGCATTCGACTCTTTAACCGTCTTCATAATGCCCTGAAGCTTTTCTATAAACATGTTTACGCTGTCAACCAGTTCATCCATAACCTCAAGGAATGGAATGCTATTCAGTTCTACACGCTTTGTTAAGTCTGCATTTCCAGAAGAAAGATCCACCACAGCACGCTTTAAGATTCTTACCGTGTAAATCGTATTCATGCAGAATATTACAGCACCAACTACAAGAATGACAAACAGACACACAGCAAGAGGACCTACACAGTTCTTTAAAGCAACCATAAAGTTATACTTCTTTGCAAATACCATGTGCCAGTTTATGAGAGAAAGAGGAGCCATCAAAAATTCATGCCCCGCAGAATGTTGTGGAATAATCTGCTTAGGAAGCAAATCAAGCCCTTCAAGATCCGGAATTTTGCTTACAACAGACACATTCTGTGCAAGCAGCGATTTATCCTGTGCACCAGTTATTACAAGGTCATCATTATAGATGTACATCGTTACATCCGATGGCAAGCCCTCGTACATGGAATCAATGAAGTCCGTAAGCGGAATCCCCGTTCCCGCCATGCCAATAGGTTTACCAGCATCATTACGGATTACAGCATTAACCCAAAGGAATGTTCCTCCAAGATCAGGGTTATAGTTTATGTTGAAGTTATAAACATCAGTATCGTAAAGCGTCATGTTGTACCAGTAGTTTTCTTCCTTCGACGGGTCTACTACGTACTGACCTTTCATGTCCTGATAAAATATCAAATCTTTATCGTTTACAAAGAATACAGATTTTGAAAGATACGCATCCATAAAGCCGCGAAGCTCTTCAAATGCAGACTCTTTAAGTGCTGAATTTTCTGGATTTTCCATGTATTTCTTAATGGTAGGATTTTTCACCATCTGAACAACCAGACTAAGCTGGGAATTCAAACTCGAAGTAAACTGCAAAGTTTTTACTTCTGCACGGTGCGAAAGTGCTTCCTGAGCCGCATTCCTAAACCTTATCCTTGTAACAAGCGTTGTTACAACAATAACCAAAATGAATGCTAGAAGCGCAATAATCAAAAGTTTTGCATTAAACTGTGCCCTAGACTGTCTTGCCATGCCTAACCTCCTTAAACCCAAACATGGTACTAAGAATTTAATAATAGCATGCTTTTTTCTATAGCACAATAAATTTAATTCTATTAAATATTATTCAGAATTTTGAATGTAAGAGATGAGTCTTTTAAGTTCTTCAAGCTCCGAGTTTTTACTCATATATTCTTCTTTTGCGTTATCCAGCTCCAGATGCAGGGCAGGAGAAGGAAAACATCCAGAATCAAGAAACTCGTAAAGCACTTTATTATAGTGGTTGCGGACATGGGGAATCTCAATATCTTCCAGTTCGCGAATGCGGCTTTCTATATCAGATTCATCCATGTCCTGCATGAATTATACGTTCCTGATGTCTTCCAGTTTAAGATTAAAGTCGTTTATGATTTTTTCAAACTCTGAAAGTTCTATGTCTGTTACCCTCATAGTCACTTTGCGGCAATTTTCATCCTCAACATCCGAAGTAACAAGAGAAACAATGTTTGCCTTGTGTTCTGCAAGAATTTTAGAAAAATCAGCAAGGGCACTTGGCTTGTCGCTCATCACAAAAGTAGCACGTACACCAGCATGGCGTGTACCAAACATGTTAACAAAAGAGCGGAACAAGTCACTTTCCGTAATAATACCAACAACAAGACCGTTGCGAAGAACAGGCAGACAGCCAATATCCATGTCATCCATAAGACGGGCAGCTTCTTCAACAGGTTCCGATTCCGTAACGGTAATAACCCTTTTAACCATTGTCTTTTCTACAGTTAGCTTGCTCAAAAGATAGCTCAACTCAAACATATCAAGAGTTGTAGCTTCACTTGGAGAAGCCTTAATCAAGTCACTTTCCGTAATAAGCCCTACCAAAGCACCGTTCTTGTCCAAAACAGGCAAACTGCTTATATGCTTCGAATTCATCAGACCTTTTACTTCTGGAATTGAAACATCAGTAGTTACTGTTATAGGATTTTTAGTCATTACGTCTTTTACTAACATTTTTACCCTCCTAAGTATGCAGATTTTACCGCATTATCTTTAATCAAGTCCTTAGCAACACCACTCTTTGTTATGCTTCCGGTCTCAAGAACATACGCACGGTCTGCAATAGACAGAGCCTTGTATGCATTCTGTTCAACCAGAAGAATAGTTGTTCCGCTTGCGTTTATCTTCTTAATAATATCAAAAATTTCATCAACAAGTATAGGAGCCAACCCCATACTAGGCTCATCAAGAAGCAAAAGTTTTGGTTTTGCCATAAGACTGCGCCCCATTGCAAGCATCTGCTGCTCACCACCGCTAAGAGTCCCGGCAAACTGCTTAATTCTTTCTTTAAGGCGAGGAAACAACTCAAACACCCAGTCCAAGTCCTTTTTAATGCCGTCAGCGTCATTACGTGTGTAATAACCCATTTCAAGGTTTTCCTTTACACTCATATTAGCAAACACACGGCGGCCTTCCGGCACTTGAATAAGCTTCTGCTTTACAATTTTGTCCGCAGGAAGTTTTGTAATGTCATTTCCTTCAAAAATAATGGAACCAGACTCTTTCTTAATAAGATTACTAATAGAATGAAGCGTTGTAGTTTTACCAGCTCCGTTAGAACCAATCAGACTGATAATTTCACCTTCTTCAACAGAAAAAGAAATTCCTTTCAATGCCTTAATTGCACCGTAAGAAACAGCAAGATCTTTTACTTCAAGAATACTCATTCATCACCTCCAGCCTGAACAGCATCATAGCCAGAACCAAGATAGGCCTTAATAACTTCTTTGTTTGACTGAATTTCAGCAGGCTTACCACTGGCAATAATGCGTCCGTAGTTAAGAACCATAAGACGCTCACAAATGCTCATAACAAGCTTCATGTCATGCTCAATAAGCAGAACTGTCAAGTTAAACTCTTTGCGTATGAATGAAATCATATTCATAAGATTTTCTGTTTCCTGTCCGTTCATGCCAGCGGCAGGTTCATCCAAAAGCAAAAGCTTTGGCTTACTTGCAAGAGCACGGCAAATTTCAAGCTGACGCTGTTCGCCATAAGGCAGATTTTTTGCATACTCTTCCATTTTACCGTCAAGATGAAACAGTGAAAGCAGATTCTTTGTACGCTCCCTCATGATAATTTCATCCTTGCGGAATTTTTTTGTCCTGAATTCAACATCAAACGGATTAACAGTACGGTTCTGATGTAAAGCAATCTTAATGTTGTCGGCAACGGAAAGATTGCCAAACAGACGAATATTCTGGAATGTACGGGCAATGCCTATGCGGTTCAACTGTGCAGGAGACTTTTTATTAATCATCTGCAATTTACCGTTGCGGTCTACAAAAGTAATAGCACCCTCTGTAGGCTTGTAAATACCCGAAAGCATATTAAATACGGTAGTCTTTCCAGCACCGTTAGGACCAATCAGACCAATCAGTTCCCCATTATACATATCAAGGCTGAAATCGCTTACAGCACGGAGACCACCAAACTGAATTGCAATATTTTTTGCACGAAGCAATAATTCTCTTTCTTCTGCCATTACTTAGCCTCCTGTGTCTTAGAATCTTTTTTAAGAAGCTTTCTGATAAGTCCCGGAATTCCGTCATACATCTTTACAAAACTCAATTCCTTTGTACCAAGAAGTCCCTGAGGTCTAAAGAGCATAACCATAATCAGAATTACAGGGTAAATCAAAAGTCTGTAATCCTTTAAGAAACGCAGGAATTCCTGCAGGATAGTCAGAACAAAGGCTGCAAGAATGCCGCCAGTAATACTTCCCATTCCACCAAGAACAACATAAATCAAATCGTTTATGGAGTTGTTAAACGAAGCAAGGTCTGGCTTTACAAAACCAATGAAAGCTGCATACAAAGCACCGCCAATTCCCGCAATAAAGGAAGCAATAACAAAACCAATCATTTTATAAAGGAAAACACTAATGCCGTTACTGTTGGCTGCAAC
>CACXDK010000151.1 GCA_902766345.1 uncultured Spirochaetaceae bacterium
ACTGCTCATACAGTTCAGAAGTCTTGTCGATTACAGGCTGCTTGCCTTTTGTTGACTTATATGAAGAAGCAATACCTTCAGGCTTTGCTTTCTTATCTTTTTCACTTGTATAAGTACCAGCAAAACCTTTTGTATAATCACCATTAAGACGATGATTAGTAGAAATCTGGCTAGAAGCAACAGATGGAACATTCTTATCAGCAGATTTTGAAACAGACTTATTTCTCATTGAATTTACAAGATCAAGAAATTTATTCTGATCTGCTGTTGATTTTGCAGCATTTACAGAGGATTTTGAATCTGTTAAATAATTAGTTCCTGAAAAACCATTAATATTCTGAATATCCATCTATATATTTCCCTGCTCTATTTGTTAGCGTTTCAAGCTTACAGCTGTCTGAAGCATTGTATCAGAGGTCTGAATAGCCTTTGAATTAAATTCATAAGCTCTCTGTGCAACAATCATCTGAACCATTTCATTAACAACAGAAACATTGCTCATTTCAAGGAACTTATGCTTTGTAATTCCCATGCCTTCAAAACCAGGGCGGCTTGCAATAGGATCGCCAGAAGCATTTGTTACTTTATAAAGATTATCACCTGCATTTTCAAGACCTACAGCATTAGGGAAGCGATAAAGTTCCAACTGCCCTACTTCAACTGGTTCAAGTTCACCGTTTACTCTTACATGAACACGACCATCGTCACTGATTGCCAGTGTTTCAAGCTGAAAACCTTCAGGAAGAATAATTTCTGGAATTACACGAAGTCCGTTAGCATTTACAAGCTGACCTGTAGAGTCAACCTTGAAAGAACCGTCTCTTGTGTAAGCCCAACTTCCATCATACTGTTCTACACGGAAAAAGCCGTCACCTACAATTGCAATATCAGTATCAACACCTGTAGCCTGTAATGAGCCCTGTGTCATTATTCGCTGAGTTGCAGCAACTTTTACGCCAGAACCTTCCTGCAATCCTACAGGGGTAACTGTATCTTCTGTTGCTGGTGTACCAGCTTTCTTTACGTTCTGATACAAAAGGTCTTCAAATTCAGCACGATGCTGTTTAAATCCTGTTGTATTTACGTTTGAAAGGTTATTAGAAATTGTATCAATGTTGGTCTGCTGACCGTTCATTCCTGTTGCTGCATTCCAAAGACTTCTTACCATAATAAAACTCCTTTTATGTTTTTTCTGTTTTTAGATTACCGCTGTACATTAACGGTCTTAGACCACAAGGTATCAAGCATATTATCTTCTGTCTGCATAGACTTTTGATTTGCTTCATAAGCTCGGTTTACTTCAATCATCTGAACCATTTCATTTACAACATTTACATTGCTTGTTTCTGTATATCCCTGCAAAACCTGAGGACGTTCATTACCTTCTGCAATATGATAATTACCAGCAATATCATTAGTATTCCACAAAGAAGATCCCTGCTTTTTAAGATACCGCTCATTATCAAAGCGTACAATCTTAATGCGATCTACAACAGAATTATCTTCTCTTGAATAAATCATTCCATCACGATTCAAAATGAATTTATCATTTGCAACATGAATAGGTCCGTTTTCGCCAAGTACAGGATATCCTTCCTTTGTAAGAAGAATGCCTTCCTTACCCAAAAGGAAATTACCATTGCGTGTAAAGCGTTCTCCAGAAGGAGTCTGAACAACAAAGAAACCTTTTCCACTCAAAGCGAAATCTGTATTTGTATCTGTAGATTTAAAAGAGCCCTGGCTGAAATCTGTATAAAGTTCATTAGTTTCAACACCAAGTCCAAGTTTTCCTATAATAGGTGCAGCATCAGAAGAACCAAAAGGATGCTTGTATACACCGTCAGCCTTTGTTCTTCTTAAGAGAAGTTCACTGAATTCCTTGTTGACAGGGATTTCTTTTTTAAATCCTGTTGTATCAACATTTGCCAAGTTATTTGAAATTGCATCCAGCTTGTCCTGCTGTGCATTCATTCCACTTGCACCAATGTACCAACCTCTAATCATTCTGCACCTCTTATATTCATTAACAGATATCTTAATAACTTATCGGCAGATAACATGCATAAATAAAGAATTTTCATTTTTTTATTGCCAAATAGAAAATTCAGACTTATAATTTTATTTATAAAATAATATGGAGGCTTAAAATAAAACTTATGGCTAAAAATCAAAATGTCGGTGAACCAAGAGTTCTTGCTATAATCCTTGGCGGAGGAAAAGGAACAAGACTTTATCCGCTTACAAAAGAAAGATCAAAACCTGCCGTTCCATTCGGTGGAAAATATAGAATTGTTGACATTCCTGTTTCAAACTGTATTAACAGTGGATATAGAAAAATTTACCTTTTAACACAGTTTAACTCAGCATCGCTTCATCTTCATATTATCAATTCATATAACTTTGACCGCTTCAGTAGAGGTTTTGTTGAAATTCTTGCAGCAGAACAGACACTGGAACATTCAGGATGGTATGAAGGAACTGCAGATGCTGTACGTAAAAATATTGCACACTTTAGAGTACAGAATCCTACTCATTACATAATTCTTTCAGGTGACCAGTTGTACCGCATGGACTTGAAGAAATTCATGAATGAGCATATTGCTTCTGGTGCAGACATTACAATCGCAGCAAAGGCTGTAAACCGTTCAGATGCATCAGGATTCGGAATCATGAAAGTAAGTCCAGAAAACAAGATTACCGAATTCATGGAAAAACCTGCAAAAGATTTAAATATTGATGCATGGAAAATTCCAGAAAATGCACGTGGTGATTTACCAGCAGACCTTGAATATCTTGCTTCTATGGGTATCTATATTTTCAATGCAGATACAATGGAAGAAATGCTGAACAACACATCTAATGACTTCGGAAAGGAAATCATTCCTTCTGCAATCAAAACAAAGAAAGTTAACAGCTATATATTTAATGATTACTGGGAAGATATCGGTACAATCCGTTCATTCTACGATGCAACCCTCAGCTTGACAGATCCACAGCCTCCATTCAACTTCTATGATGAAGATAAGCCTATCTATACACACATGAGAAACCTTCCTCCAAGCAAGATTAATGATGCAAACATGACAGCAACACTTGCAAGCGAAGGATGTGTAATTACAAAATCCCGTTTACAGCGTTCTGTAATTGGTGTACGTTCCATTATTAATGAAGGCTGTGATCTTGACGGCGTAATAATGATGGGTGCAGACTATTACGAAAATGAAGATGCAAAAAATGCAGACAGACAGAAAGGCATTCCGCTTATTGGTATTGGAAAGAACTGTAAAATCAACAGAGCCATCATCGATAAGAATGCAAAAATTGGTGACAACTGCTGCATAAATGTAAGCGGAAAGAAATATGAAGATGGAGATCACGGTCTGTTCTACAGTTCAGACGGTATCATCGTTATCAGAAAATCTGCCGTTATTCCAGCAGGCACAGTTATTTAACATTTGATTGCACAGGGCATGGAATTAATTTTCTGAATGCCCTTTTAGCATATTAGGAAGCACGAATTTCATAAAGGTTCACTGGGAGTTTTTCTTCTGAAAGGTGGGATAAGACGTTTATGAAACCGTGCTTTTTTATTTATTCAAAAAGTCTTCAAGAAGATTATACGCAAGAATTATTTCACTAGTTTTTTTAGTCGCAACTTTTTCTATTACAGCATTATCGCTATGTTTATCAGGATGATAATACAAAAGCTTTTCTTTGTAAGCTTTCTTTATTTCTTCTTTGGTTGCATAGAAAGGAACATCTAATACTTTATAAGCGTGTTCCAATTCAGGAGAAAGCTTTTTATATACATACAAACGCTTTGTAGTTGTTTTCTGAGATTTATTTTCCGGCTCTGCTTTTTGTTCTTCGTGAAATTGTTCAGAAGATTGATGCGATTCTGTCTGTTCATTATTAGATGCAGACTGAGTAAATGCCCCCTGCTTATCTGTATCACTAACAGGAGCTTCCATGCGGACAAATTTTACAGCACCAGCTTCAAGAGTTTCATTCAACAGGCTTCCTAATTTATCATACATGTTCATCAGCCAGATCGCCCTCTTCTTCCAAGTTCCATTCTACAAGTTTTCGCTGTAATGTTTTACGCCCAATCTGTAATATATCTGCCGTTTTACTTTTATTATTACGGTTTGCAGCAAGATTTGCCTGAATAACAGCTTTTTCAGCTTCTGCAAGAGGTATTCCCAACGGAATAGAAATTGAATCAGATGACGTTCCCTGACTAATAGCAGGGGGCAAATCGTTCAGCGAAATTTCATTACCCGAACACATAACAACCGCACTTTCCATACAGTTACGAAGTTCACGAATGTTACCTGGCCAATCATATTTAAAAATTGCAGCCTTAGCCCTTCCGTCAACGCCTGTAATATGCTTGTTATTTTCTTCATTAAATTCTTTTAAGAAAGATGACATAAGAAGAGGAATATCTTCTTTTCTGTCACGTAAAGGAGGAACTGTAATATGAATAACGTTCAGACGATAATACAAATCTTCCCTAAATCGACCAGCTTTTACTTCTTCTTCAAGATTTTTATTTGTAGCAGCAATTATACGAACATCAACTTCAATCGTCTGCTCTCCGCCAACCCGCTCAAATTTCTTTTCCTGCAGAACACGCAAAATCTTAATCTGAACATTTTGATTTATTTCGCCAATTTCATCTAAAAAAATAGTACCGCCATGAGCAAGTTCAAAACGACCTTTTTGCAGTTTTTCAGCACCAGTAAAAGCCCCTTTCTCATGTCCAAACAATTCGCTTTCCAGCAAAGTTTCGCTCAATGCAGCACAATGCACTTTTATAAAGCTGTTATTCTTTCTTGAAGACAGATTATGAATTGCATCCGCAACAACTTCCTTACCGACACCACTTTCTCCTGTAATCAATATGCTTGCCTTACTGTCAGAAACCTTTTTTAGAGTTTCCTGAACTTTCTGCATAGCAGGAGACTTTCCAATCATAGACTTTAAGGCGTGAGAGCCTTCAAGTTCATGCTTCATCTGCTGATGCTGCAAACTCATTTCTCTTGATGACAAAGCTCTCTGTACAATCATGCCAAGCTGATCCAAGTTCAGAGGTTTTGTCAAAAAGTCATAAGCACCATGTCGCATTGCATCTACAGCACTGTCAATGCTTCCATGCCCAGTCAAAATTATAACAGGAACACCAGGAGTTTCCGCAGTCACTTTTGCAAGAACCTCTTCTCCACTTATTCCAGGCATGCGTAAATCGGTAATTACAAGATCAATATCACCTTTTGCAATCAGTTTAAGACCGTCAGCACCATTTGAAGAAGTCTTTACATTGTAGCCTTCCATCTCAAAATTAGCTGCAAGACCTTCTCTTATATTTTTTTCATCATCAATTATCAGAATTGTAAACTTCATCGCCAGATACCTTATTTTCTAGAAGAATAGTTCCTTTTCGTGGCAAAGGAATTGAAATTGTAAACACAGTACCGTGTCCAACAACAGATTTCACATCAATATCGCCACGGAATTCCTTGATAATCTTATAGACCATTGTAAGACCAAGACCTGTACCCGTTGCTTTTGTTGTATAATATGGCTCAAAAATCTTTGAAACTGTATTTTCATCCATTCCCATTCCATTATCAGAAATAGAAAGGATATATTTATCTTCCTTAACAAAGGACTCTATTGAAAGTCTGCCCTTCGTAAATTCCACACAACCACTAATGGTTTTAGAAGAGGTATCTGCAGGAAAGCGCTCCTCAATTGCAGCAAGAGCATTCTGTGCAAGATTTATTATTACTTCTCTAAATAGTTTTTCATCAATAAGAATACGTGGGGAATTTTCACATAGATTCAAATCTATCTTAATGCACTTCTGCTCAAATTCAGCTTGAAAAAATGAAGCAAATTTCTTTATAAGAGCATCTGGCTCAGCAAGAACCATTGAAGCTTTTACAGGACGAACTGCAAAAAGAAAATCAACCACAATCTTATTAAGATTTTCAATTTCCTCATTAATGACATCCAGATAATTTTCCATGAATTTTTCATCTGGAATCATTCCATCTCTTTCACGAGCTTTTTTTATTGACTTCTGCAAAAGCTGTATGTGAATGCTGATTGCACCAAGAGGATTTTTTATTTCATGAGCAACAGATGCTGCCAAATTTGTAAGGCTAGCAAGGCTTTCCATTCTGTGCAGAAGGATTTCCTGCTGACGTTTTTCAGTAACATCATTTATAGTAATAATAGAACCGCCAATTTCTTGATGTATAACAAAAGGCATTATACTCACAGAAATAAAACGAACCTTATCATCCTGTACAATTGAAAACTCTTCCGCTGCAGTAAAATTTTTAGAATTAGCACATTCTTTAAAGAATGCATTCAAAGCAGTCTCATCTACAATGTCCCAAATAGCATATTTATTTGGTTCAATCTCCGAAGAACGCTTTTTAAGTGGAATCAGATGATCAACAGCCTTATTTGCTTTTACAAAATTCCATACAGGCGAAACAATAAGCAAGCCTATCTGCAGACTGTCAATTATAGAATTGCTCAAATCATTTTGAGCCGTCATGTCTTCTATAAAGCGTTCTAGTTGCTCTGTCGAAAGTTTAGAAATTTTACTGGAAACTTTTTTTACAAAATCATTCATCGCTAATTCTGAACACTCCACCATTCAGATGATTTATCTGCAACAGATCACGAGTCATCTGCTCAAGAGCAGAAGCAGGATTCTGATTAAAAACATTTACATTATTATTTATGAGCCTGAGTTTTTCCAATATCTTTGCAGAACATTCCGCACCAGCAGGAGTTTTGCAAAGATAAGACTGCACAGATACAATTCCCTGTAAAAATATAGTAAAAAGTATTCTCGGAGAAAAATTCCTACATTCCGCCATTAAAGCAGGAATGTCAGGAACATGCCCTTCCGCAATCGTATTAAAATATTCTTTTGCCTGAGCTTTTACAATATCAGGGTTTACAGGAAGATAATTCTGTAAAAACTCTATAATCGAATCAGGAAGATTTGATTTTAATGTTGTATTATTATAATAAAACAGACGGGAAATTACAGTCTGCTGCTGTTCTTTTGTACGGGTAAAAAAATTATAAGTTCTAACACGAGACAAAATAGTAGGAAGCATAGCACCTCTATTTGTTGTTGTCAGAATAAAAACTGTATTTTCAGGCGGCTCTTCCAAAATTTTAAGCAACGCATTTCTTGCACTGTCCGCCATGCAGTCTGCATTTTCAATAATAAGAACTTTTTTTCCGTTATTCGAAGAAAGTCTTGCCCATGTAGAAAAATTTCTTATCTGCTGCACAGGAAGAGAATCATACAAAAATGTATTTTCAAGCTTCTCACACTGCTTTTCAACCGCATCAAGAATTTTTTGCAGTTCATCAGGCTCAGGAATGATTCTTCCAGGATTTATCTTTTCAAGTTCCTCATTAATAGCCTGTAGAACAGGCGAAAACTTTGTAAGCTTATCATCACCTTCCCACAAGACAGGACTAAACCTGACAGTCAGTTTTCTAACAGCACGAAGATATAAATATCTTGCAGAATCCAAATGAGAAGAATTAATTACGTTCTGATGTAAAAAGGTATCTTTTGCAGCTCTAATTTCTAAAGTCCTGTTTCCAGGACCAACCAAAAGAGCATTAGGACTAACCAAGGCTTTATGTTGAAGACAATTAGGGCAGTCACATTGCCAGTCCCCTTTCTTTAGACAGGAAAGAACTCTAGCAAGTTCTAAAGCACAGGATAACTTTCCTGATGCATAAGGACCTGCAAAAAGCACAGATCCTGGTAAACTTCCTGTTGAAATGTCATGTGAAAGAAGATCTGAGGCACTTTGAAAAAGAACATTCTCAAACATTCCTTATGCCGCTCCTGGTACAGCTGTTACAGAAGCATTGTGCAATGAAAATATAATCTTTCCCAAAAACTTATAGAAGAAGCTTGTCTCAAGCATCTGATGAACATCAAACCAAGGCTGATAGCGTAGAACCAAAAGAATTATAGAAATTACAGCAATACCTTCTATCAGTCCAAATAAAAAGCCCATTGTATGATCAAGCTGACGGAATATCTTTCCACTAAAAATGTTTTCTAAAATCTGCTGTAAAATCTTTACAATAATGAAAGTAAGTACAAACACAAGAAGAAAACCAACCGCATTACAAACAAACCTTACGCCAACGTGAACCATAAGGGAATCGGCAATCTGTCGGTAAAACAGAATTCCGCACCACAAGCCTATTATTGGAGCACCCTTGTCGAAAAGTTCTCTAATAAAGCCCTTTATACATGCAAGCAGTGCAAACACTACCAGAATAATAGCAAAAACTAAATCAATTAAAGGAAGAGTCATCATATAAACCGTCCATAATTATTTTCGAGATTTTCGTACTTGCAGATTCAGAGCCACTCAAAGCAGCGCAAGCTTCTGCATATTCCGCTCTTTTTTGACTGTCAAGAAACAGTTCAAGAGCATCTCGAAGATGCTTATCATCCGCATCTTTTCCTGCAAGAACAACTGCAGCTTTATTCTTTTCAAAGTATCGGGCATTATCAACCTGATCACCACGTGTTCCCGAACCACTTAAAGGAACAAGAACCATAGGTTTACGGCAAACAGCACTTTCCCAAATAGAATTTGCACCTGCTCTGGATAAAATTACATCCGCACACTGAATGACAGCAGGCATTTCACTATAAATAAATGCATAAGGCTTATAATTTTCATTCCCACTCGCCATAATGTCAGGATGTTCATCTGCAAAAGCTTTTCCCGTCTGATGAACAATAACATAACGTTCTTTAAGCCATGCAAGATTATTAATTACAAGAGAATTTATCTGCTGAGCACCAAGACTTCCGCCAAGAACCAAAAGAACAGGCTTTTCATGAGTTTTTGGAATAGATAAAAAATTGAATCCCAATTCCGTATTGTCAGTATAAAATACAGGACGCACAGGATTTCCAGTTACAAGGCAGCGTTTTGCGATGTCCGATGAAAAACAGGTTGCAGTCTCAGAATATGACACAAGAACATTCTTTGCAGCCTTAGCATTAAGCTTTGTAGCAAGACCAGGAGTAAAATCACATTCATGTGTATAATACGGAATTTTCAACAGTTTTGCAGCCCAACAAGGAGGCACACTTACAAAACCGCCCTTAGAAAAAAGACAATCTGGCTTTATCCGCATAAGAATTGCAACAGATTTAACAAATCCAGCTATAATCTTAAAAACATCAATAAAGTTCTGAAAAGAAAAATATCGTCTGAGTTTACCGCATGGAATGGCAAAAAAATCAGTAAGGCTTCCACCTTCAGAAACAAGATTTGTCTTAACAATGCCCTTATCCATTTTGGAATTATTACAAATCCAATAAATCTGTATTGAAATGTTTTTTTCTTTTGCAAGCATCTGTACAGCATCAGCCACGGCAATACCGGGATAGATATGCCCCCCAGTACCTCCGCCAGCAAATACAATGCGAAGTGAATTATTTTTTTTCATATTCAGTTCTCTTTTGGTGGAAACTGGTCCATCAATTCAACAAGTTCTTTTCTCTTAAATAAGTTTGCATATCCGCGGGCACTCATTCCCATGCCGTCTTTTATATCAGGGTCAGCACCATTTTCCAGCAGAATGCGTACAATTTTAGGATTTCCGTTACCAACGGCAAGTACCAGAATAGACTGCCCATCAGAACTGATGACACTCAAATCGGCACCTTTTTGTATAAGATATTCAGTAATGCTATAATTTTTACGCCATACGGCATCCATAACTGCTGTATATCCACGATCTTTAGAAACAGCATTTATGTCAGCACCGTTATCAACAAGCCATTTTACCTTGTCAAAACAGTCATTTCGGGTTGCGATACAAATCATAGGAAC
>CACXDK010000152.1 GCA_902766345.1 uncultured Spirochaetaceae bacterium
ATAGTTTTCTTCGTAAGCCTGCTGCATATCCGCAGCAACTTTCTTTGCAGAACCAGAACCGTTAAGAAGAGCCTGAAGTTCTGTATTACATACAGACCATACAGCTGGATCTACATAAGAGTCATAAATTTCACAAGGAGTTGTGTCAACATAAGAATACTTGTAGAAATCCTGATCAACACGGTCAAATTTGCTCAAATCAACAGAGGCAACCTTTGTAAGTCCACCAAGAGCATACTTAGATGCAACAAAGTTTGCAAAATCAGGACCTGTAAGTTTGTAAGCAAGATCAATACAAGCCTTGAGTTTTTCAGGATCATCCTTGAGTTTTGCATTGAATGCAATTCCATAACCAAGACCTATGTTCTGTCCCTTTGGATTGTATTTTGCATCTGCAGGCTGAGGAAGAACAGCAAAACAAAGATTTGCATATTTTTCAGGGTTAACTTCTTTTAGTGTTGCAGCAATATATGATTCATCCCAGTTTCCACCGATGAATGCAGGTGCATCACCAGCTATGAAATATTCACGGGCATCTTCATTTGTAATGCTATTGAAGTCTTTGTTGAAAATTCCGCTCTGGAAAATCTTTGCTGTATAATCAAGAGCCTTTACAAAAGAGTCTTCTGTAAACTTTGCTCCACCTTTGTTTATGATTGACATAAACCAGTCAGAACCTGTATAGCGATCACCAAGTGTACTCAAGAAACATGAGTTTCCCTGCCATTGTCCACCATTTCCAAAGGCAATAGCATAATCAGTTCCGTGCTTCTTGAAGTATTCATTAGCTTTCTTTACATCTTCCCATGTTGTTGGGAAAGAATCAAATCCTGCTTCTTTCCACATTTCTCTATCATAAATAACAACTGTACATGTTCCACCTGTAAGTGCTGGAAGGGCATAAACCTTATCACCATCCTTGAATGGAGTAAAATATGATGTATTGTAATCTGAATAATAAGGAGAAGACTTAATTATATCTGTCATGTCCATAATAAGTCCCTGCTTTGCCCATGACTTTGTATTCATTCCCTGCAAAAGGAAAACATCTGGAAGATCTCCTGCAGATGCCATTGTTGCAATCTGAGTTTTATATTCATCATTAGCAAGAACATTCTGATTAAGTTTTACAGAAGGATTAGCTTTTATCCATTCAGCAATCATTGTACGGAATCCGTCAGAACCACCGTTTCCTTCAGATTCTTCAGATGTAGAGAAATGCATCATCTCAATTGTACCAGAAAATCCATCTCCAGATTTCTTTGAACTTCCTGAGTCAGAAGCTTTTTCTGATCCTTTTCCACATCCTGTAAAAACAAGAGCTGCAGTAACAGCACCTGCGGCCAAACACTTCATAATTTTTTTCATTCAGTTCCTCCACTATTTAAAAGAAAAAATATTGAATACAATAAATTATTAATCATATTTTTTAGTTAATAACTTATTTATTACGCTTTATAAATAACATTATATACCACTCTTTTAGCTTGTCAAGAAATTTATTACGTAATAATTTTCTCTAAAAAAAATCTAAATTTATATAGTCAGATAAAAGCATTTCATGGTATTATCGCACTTAACATTAATTTTCAGGCAGGAATTAAGCATGTTTAATCGTGAAGATTATCTTTCTAACTCTGAATGGAATGCTTTCTTAGAAGCATCCAAGGATTTTGCTACCCCAAATATTTTTGTAAACACAACATCCATTCACCACCGTTTTGTGCAGCTAAAAGACTCTTTTCCTTATGCACATATATATTACGCAGTCAAATCGAATCCCGGTATTCCAGTTTTAAAGCTTCTTGATCAGCTCGGTTCTAATTTTGATATTGCATCACGCTATGAACTTGACAGAGTACTTTCATTAGGAGTTTCTCCAGACCGAACTTCTTACGGAAATACTATAAAAAAGGCCAAGGACATCGCCTATTTCTACGAGAAGGGAGTACGAATGTTTGCAACTGACTCTAAGGAAGACTTAAAAAACATTGCAAAATACGCACCTAACTCTCGCATATATGTCCGCATCCTTGTAGAAAACTCTACAACAGCAGACTGGCCTCTTTCCAGAAAATTTGGTTGCCACCCAGATATGGCTTACGACTTGCTAGTTATGGCTCGTGATTTGGGACTTACACCTTATGGCATTAGTTTCCACGTAGGAAGCCAGCAGCGTGATATTGGACAGTGGAATGATGCAATTGCAAAAACAAAATATCTGTTCGAATCTATAGAAGAAGAAGAAGGCATAAAACTTTCAATGATTAACATGGGTGGCGGATTTCCTGCACACTATATACAGCCTACAAATGAATTAAAAGAGTATGCCTCTGAAATTACCCGCTACCTTCAAGATGACTTTGGAGAAGACATTCCTATGATAGTTCTTGAGCCGGGGCGCTCACTTGTTGCAGATTCAGGAATTCTTTCATCAGAAGTTGTACTCATAAGCCGCAAAAACAACACAGCCTTTCAGAGATGGGTTTACCTTGACACTGTCAAATTCAACGGGCTTATCGAAACTCTTGACGAATCAATAAAATATCCAATATTAACGGAAAAAGACGGTGGCAAAGAAAGTGAAGTCATTCTTGCCGGACCTACCTGTGACAGTGCTGACATTATGTATGAAGATGCAAAATACAAGTTACCTGTTGATTTGAAAATTGGTGACAAAGTATACTGGCTTTCAACAGGTGCATATACATCAAGCTACGCAAGTGTTTGTTTTAACGGATTTCCACCAATAAAGACCTATTACATAACAAAAGACGGTCTTTTTGATGAATTTAACAATCCTGTAGAAAAACCAGAATAATAACAGATACGTCGATAAAAAGAAAAGGCTGCACTTTAACTTATTTTGAAGCTAAAGTGCAGCCTTTTTATTTCAATAAGTTTACACTATTAAAGCGTTTTTCAGTATACGGAAAGAATTTTCAAAAGCTTTTCTTTACCGATAATGCGCATAAAGTTTGCAAGACGAGGTCCCTGATCTTTATTAATAAGAACATGATACATTATTGTAAAAAGATCTTTTGACTGCATTCCCAAAGAAGTTGCAATATCATACATTTTCTGTTGAAGATCCTTATCTGTTGCAAAGGAATCCATAACAGGAACAACCTCATCACGAATCTTACGAATTGCGGTCAATGCAGGTTCTTCAATATCAATGCGGCTACCATCTTCACGCAGTGCGAATTTAAATTCTTCTGGAGCACATTCTTTTACCCAGTACCATGCACATACAGCACGTTGCTTTATACGTTCTACCTGTTCAGGCTTTACATCAGGCAAAGATGCTATAACCTTATCAACATCACCAGAATATGTCTGCAAAAGAGTTGTCAGCTGGCGGAATGGGATCTGATACGGCATTACAGAAGGCATTCCTGGTTCAACCTGACTAAGCTCATAAACACGTTTTTCCTGACGCTCAAGATTTTCACTCTTAGCCTTGTCAACGCCCCATGCAATGCGTTCTGTACGGTCATAGGCTTCATACATGGTAATTACATCAAGGTCAAAGCTTATTGAGAATTCATGGTCAACCTTATTCACTGCAAAAATGTAGCGTAATACTTCTGGCTGATAAACAAGAAGAGCATCAACAAGAGAAATAACCTTTCCCTTAGACGAAGACATTTTTCCTGGCACGCCCTTAAGCTTTACAAAGTCATACTTCATAGTGACTGGAGCATCCCAGTCATAAATCTTTTTACTTACAAGCTTTGCTGTGTCATAACTTCCACCAGGACTAATATGATCTTTTCCGCCTGGTTCAAACACAACCTTTTCTTCATTCCAGCGCATAGGCCAGTCAACGCGCCAGCCAAGTTTAAATTCCTTGCTTGTACGCAAGTCTCCATGCTCTTCATGGCCACAGCTTGTACACTTATAGCTCACGCCATACTCGCCGTCATATCCTGTTATTTCAGTAGTATCTTTATTGCATTTGCAACAGAAAGCAGCTATCGGCCAATATACATCAGAATCTTTCATCTTATGTTCATCATCACGATAGTTGTTCAGACACCATTTTATAAGGTCTCTGTTCTGCATGGCTTTTTTCATGCCTTCTGTGTAACGGTTGTCTCTATAACGGCTTGCCTGATACAAAAATTCAGGATGAATACCAACTTTAGGCAACTCCTGTTCAATATCCATTTCATGATGACGTGCATAATTTTCATTACGACCAAATGTATCAGGAACCATTGTAATTGGGAATCTAAGATATTTTTCCAATACTTCTGGCTGTGGCATATTGGCTGGAACTTTACGGAATACATCATAATCGTCCCATGAATAAATAAAGCGAACATTCTTACCGCGGTCTCTAAGGGCACGGACAATCAAATCTACAGTAATAATCTCACGGAAGTTTCCAATGTGAACAGTTCCAGAAGGAGTAATACCAGATGCACAGGTATAAGAAGGAAGATCACCTTTCTGCTTTATGATACGGTCAGCCTGCTGGTCTGCCCAGTGGCATAATTCTTTTAAGTCTCTAGATGTTTCGTTACTCATAATTTTTAGAGTATATCTAAAAACCCGTTACTTTTCAATCATATAGCAATCAAATCCAGCAGCTTTCAGCTTCTTTCCCATAGACAAATCATCATTTTCGTCTACAACAACAAGATAACGAATTTCTCCATCAGAACGGGTTTCTGTAAGTATATAGCCTACAAATCCTGCAGCATCAAGTTTAGAAATCAATTTATCTGCATTATCCTTTATTTTGAAAAAACCCGTCTGCTGTTTCTTTTTGGGATGAACAGATTGTGCAACTGATGTAACAGTTGAACCTGTTGAAACAGATTCAGAAGCCAACTGCTGAGAAGCCTCTACCGCAGGATCTTTCCATGCAAAAGCTTCATCCGAAGAAGCTTCTTCTACGGATGAAGCCCTTGGTACAAAATACCAGAACGGTATTGTCATAATCTGATTTTTCCCGTCAATAATCGCAACTTCTGGACTTGATGGATAA
>CACXDK010000153.1 GCA_902766345.1 uncultured Spirochaetaceae bacterium
ATCATCATAATCTATTGCCCTCACACGTTTTTTTAGCGTAGATGCACTTTCAAGATAAACAACAATTATATTTTTTATGCCTGCATCGTTTTCTACTATAGGAGTAATTGGAACATTATCGCCACCATAAACTTCATCACCGCCTCCATCTATGTAGAAAAAACCGTCTTTAAGTTTTACCGAACTGCAAATTACAGGAAATGCAGAAGTTGCAAGCAGTTCATTTTTAATTTCAGAAAGATCTGCTTCTTCGTTTAAAACAAATCTGTGCGCATAGCTTTCCCCAAAGATATTAGTCATAAGATACTTGGCAATCTTAAATCTGTCGCGGACAGCTGTCACAGTCATGCGTGGATATTTATTTTCCTGAATTCTATAAAGCGGCATGATGTTTATAATGCTTTCAAGCCCCACTTGCGAAATAAGTTCATCATCATAAGTAAGGGCAGAAGGAACCATGTTAATCCATACATCTTCTATAGAAGAAACATCACTTCCATAGCAACAGAACAATGCCCCGTTCAAACCGCCAACACTTGTACCAGAAATTGCCGTTACTTTCTGAGCAATGCCATAATCTGTCATAGCCTTCCATACGCCCACTTCATACGCACCTTTTCCACCGCCACCAGAAAGTACAAGTCCAAATTCTTCGCAGGCACTCTTAATAGAAGCAAACATAAAAAGCAAAGTAGTAAACATCAAAATTTTACAGCGCATCGTTCTGTTCCTCACTGCCTTTTTTCCAGTAGATTTTGTCCGATTCGTTCATGTCAAGAAAAACATGACTAAAAAGATGAAAAACTTTGCCAGTCTTAAAATGAGTGCCATCCTGCGACATCAGAAAATATCGAAGATTTTTACCAAATATAAATTCCGTAATCAAATATTCATCACGCACATAGATGTGTCCTGATGAACGGTAAAATTTTAAACCTTTTTCAACTCCATTTTCATCAGATAGCGGAATTGTCATTTCTTTTCTGTATTTTGGATTTTTCCAGCTATATATGGTGTAGCGTTTCTGCCATAATTCATCAATCGATATATTTTGAACTTCAGCATAAGATGTAAGATCTTTTGTAACGTCTTTCCACGCACCATGATAAAGAAGATAACTCTTTCGGTCCGTATTTAACGGGTAAATAAATCCTGTTCCGTCAGAAGCTTCCCATTCACCAGTTAAATCATCAACATAATCGCATGCAGTAAACACTTCTTCGTCATCAGAGTTTTCAGACGGATTAGAAGAAGAGTCTGGTACAGTGAGGACAGGATTGTCTGAGTCAGAATGAGGTTTTGGCGTTGAAGCACAGGATATGAGGATAAGACATGCCGCTCCACACAGCAATGCAGACAGTTTTATTACCATGCAAAAATTATAGCACAGGTTCTAAAGAAACTGTATCTATTTTATTGCAAAACAATATAAACAATTTAAGGAATTACTTGCATTTTCTAAAAAATTACCACATACTTAGTATAAATGGCATACTTTCCACTATTTGTAAACTTATCAAACAAGCAGGTTCTCATCATCGGAGGAGGGGATGTTTCTTTCAGGCAGATTTCTACCTTCCTTGCTTTTGAAGCAAATATAACACTGCTTGCTGACTCTCTTGTTCCAGAACTGGATACATTAGTTTCTGCCTACAGTTTTAAAATCCAGCATATTAAGCAAGCTCCTACAATAGCAAATTTAGAAGCTTTAGACTGTACGCCAACTCTTGTAATTGTTGCTACACAGGATGCAACACTTAATGCCAGCATTTATGAATTTTACTCAAACAAGAATGTTCTTGTAGAAAACATTTCCAACCGCTCAAAGTGCGATTTTATTTTTCCTGCAATCATCAAAAGAGGTGATGTTGTATGTGGCATTTCCAGCAGTGGTAAAAGCCCGCTTGTTTCACAGTTCATAAAAGGACTTGTCGAAAGTTCCATGCCAGAAAATATCAGCGACATCAATGAACACATGGATGAAATTTACAAGGCTGTTCATCAGTCTATCTCAGATCCATCAAAACGTGCACAAACATTAAGAGCCATATTTACCCGCCTTATCGAAGACGATAATATGACTCCAGACAATGAGATAGATGGTATTATTGGAGAAGCAGAACTTTAATGGAAGCCTCGCTTTCTCAAAAGCTGATTTATCTTGCAGATAAATACGAGACTGCGGATTTTTTAGAAAAAGACCCTTCTCAATTCATGCATAATTACACAAATGACAGGGACAAAGAAGTTGCAGCTTTTATTGCCGCAAACCTTGCTTTCGGTCGCCGCGACCAGATTCTTTTACATGTAAAAGCAATCTTAGACAGTGCAGGTTCATCGCCTGCCGACTGGATTGCAGATGAAAAGTTTAACGACTTTTTTCCTGATTCAGACTCATCCTTTTACCGCATGTTTTCTTACAAAAGCATGCGGCTTTTTTGTCAGACTTTGAGCAATATCCTAAACACAGCAGGTTCACTCGGCAATTATTTTAGGCAGGAATACACAAAAGCTACACAGCAAAAGGACTTTACTCCGCTAGCACATTCTGGAAGTCCACTTCTTTCTTCAATTATATCAGATTCGTTTCCTGTAGAATGCCCCGTAGTAGCTCACGGTAAAGATTCTGCATGCAAAAAGATTCACATGTTC
>CACXDK010000154.1 GCA_902766345.1 uncultured Spirochaetaceae bacterium
AAGTATATTTCCCCAAGACGCATAAATCCAAAACTGCCTAAAGCTGTTTGTCATCTTATAAAAAAGATGATGATGTCGGACAGGATGAGACGCTACCAAAGTATTGAACCTGTAATAAAGGTTATAAAGAAGTATCTGCGTCAATTTAAGGAAGAAACTCTATATGACATGTGGGAGGCTCTTGAAGTTTCTGTAAGCTCAAATAAATTAACAGAGTTTCCAGCTTGTGAACCTAAATTTAAACGTCTTAAGATGATAATTGCTGCTGCTGTGATTGCGGCATTCTTATGTATTGCTGGATATAAAGGATTGTTTTACTGGCTTAGTCCTTGGCATGAAAGTGTAAATCTTGTCTTGGAAATTCCTGCACACAACAAGGGGGCGACTGGTACTTATGTTTCCGATTTGCCAGCTAAAGCCTTCTTCTTTGAAAATGATGGTAAGGAGATTCCTGAGGTAAAAGGAATTAACGGTAGTGCTGTTTTTGTTCAGTCAAAAGAAAATGTAGAAGAGGATTCTTGCATAAAGCTTTATTCAAAAACAGTTTTCTTGCGTCCTGGTGATTATCGCATAAAGGTTGCAGAAGGTCCGTTCCTCTGGTGGAAAAGTATTACTGTTACTAAGAATATGGAGCCTATTGTTATTGACTACTTAAAGAATGAACAGCGTACATTTAAAGTTCAAGGTATTGCTTTGGATTATGATACAGGGGAAGATATTACTGATAAAACTCAGTTTCAGGTTAACGCTAACGGAAAATGGGTTTCCATTCAGAATGTAAAGGATAGTGTACTTTCTTCTGGAAAGATTATACATTTTAAGGCTGTAGCTGATGGTTATGAAGAAGAAGAGTTTGGTCTTTCTATTGACTGGTATCAGGATTCTGTTTTCATAAATGCCAGTCTGCATAAGTTAAAGGTTGAATAGTTAATGACTGTATTTTTCATGACAACTCAAGAAGTGCTTTGCAATAAAATTGCAGAGCGACTTTCTTGTGAATATAAACATTCTGTAATGGTGTTTACAAATCCACGGCAGTGTTACAGGACTGTTGTTGAAAGCGGTATTTCAAATGTAGATTTGATTGCCTGTGATTATATGATATTTGATATGGAAGAAATAAATCCTTTTGAAATAATGTCTCTGCATAACTGTGTTGTTCCGTTCTTTTTTTATAATACTCCGTATGCAGATCGTTCCGATAGGGTTTCTTTCTGGTTGAATAAAATTCAAAAGCGCATAAAAAAATCCCTGTCTTCCAGGGATTCTATTTCTGATTATGTTAATCCGAATATAAGGGAAGTTTTAACACAGATAGATTGTATTATTTCTTCGCCTGAAATAAGTCCGTATGTTCGTCTTATTAATGAAGTTCCTGATTTCCCAGAGACAAAATTAACTGATTTTAGGCAGAGAAATCATATTCAAGATTCTAGATTTAAGGTTCTGTCTTATTTGTTTTCGCATAAAGATCAGGAAATTTCTGAAGAAGATTTATGTCTATATGTATGGAAGGAATTTTCTCCGAAACGGATTAGAGTTTTGTATTCTTATATATGTGAGTTGCGGAAAATATGCCGTCAGGATCTAACGCTCCGTATGGCAATTTCCCGCCCAAGCAAGCAATGTTACTGCCTTACAGTAATGTCGTAATCTTTTTTATAAAGCCAGTTGTATTTTGCATCAAGATTTCTTAATGAACTTATGTCAAATACTGCTGTGCATGGAGGCTCATTAAAAGGTACGGTTCGTGCTATGAAAGTTGTTGCATATTTAAGTTTTTCGAGCAGTTCTGTAGTGTCTCCATCATAAAATGAAGCTTTTTCATCCGATGAAAGTACCCATTCTTCTGTTCGGGCTTTTTCATCGTCAATACGGTATGTAACAAGGCAGGAACCTTCATTGAGGAATTCCTTCCAGTTGATGTATATGTCTGGGGCAGTGCCTTCTTTTTTACGTATTACAAGTGATATGTTGTCTACGTATTCATTGACTTTCTGAGGTGCATTAAAGACAATATATAAAACCTTTTTATCATCCATTGGGTCGGTACGTTCTGATGTAAATGGTTTTGATGATGTTGTCTTTACTGGATTCTTTTCCATTTCCTTGATGGAATTTTCAATGTCTGCAAGAATGTCATCTTTTGAATCAAATGAATAGAGGGTTACAGGAACTGTGGGTTCGCTTGCGCTTCCTGAGTATACAATTTCACGTTTTGTACGTAACAAAGGATGATTGTATTTTATGTCGTCATTTTTGTCTTCATAGAACGAATCTTTTTGAACCCAGTTTTTATTACTGTCATAATTATATTTGTAGATGTATGTTGTTGACGAGGTTGTTTCTTTTATACAGTCACCATTTTTATTCAGCTCATAAGATTCATCATTTGTCTTTTTGTTGTTTAGATAATAGGTGCGTCTGTTTCTGGAAGCTGTATCTTTTTCCATGATTATTGAAGAAAGTTTCCCATCGTCATAATAGTAATAATATACAGTTCCTTCCTGTGCCTGAGTTTTTTTTGCATCTTTTCGCAGATCACCACTATAGGCAAAACCTGTTGTTTTTTTTGTTTTAGCTATGCTTCCATCTGGATTATATGCATATTCAAATGACACTATTCCGTCATCCTCTTTTTCAATAGAAAATGAACTTGATTTTACTTTTTCTCCATCTGTAATGGAGTATATATCATAACCTGAATAATCTGAATTATATTCATACGTCTTATCTAAATTGACTTTCTGAGTTTTTAAAGATGATGACATCATGAGTCCGTCTGAATTGAACGTTACTTTTTCATACAGATATGGATTGCCTTCGTCATTGTACTGAATCATTACAAAACTGTTATTTTGCCAGTTATAAAACTTTACGGTTTTGCGTTGAGTTGGAAGTTCTTCCAGTTTTCCGTTTTTGTCTATTATTGTATAGATTGTTTCCGTAATCATTACAGGCTTTGCCTTTATGTCCTGATAGGTATCTTTTATTGTAGGCAGTCTGTCAAAAGCAGACATAGTACCGATACTTATTAGACTTACTACGGAAAATGTAAGTAACTGTTTTAATGAAAGACTCATGATTTATCTCCGTATTTTAATTTTGTGATATGCCTACTTTTGAAACCGGAATTTCGTATGAATACGATAACGGTATGTTAGGTGCATATTTTAAATCCGTGAAGGAAAGTCCGCTTGAAAGTGAAAATACAGGATTTGAACCTGTCTTATTTAAAATCTGGGCAATGAAAGAAGCTGCTGTAGCTGTGTTTATTGAGGCTTTTAATGGTACTGTTCCACTGCTTGCAGAAATTGAGGAATTTGCAACTGGTTTAACGTCTATTAAAGAGCCTGAGGTTGTATTAATTGAACAGTTATTTACAAGAAAATTCCATGCAGCAGAACCTGAATTCTTTACATTCAAGTTCATGAGTAAATCTATGTTAAGGTCTAGTTTTTTTAAGTCGTTTTCGTTGACATTTTTACCTTGCATAAGGGCTGTGGCAAGATTTACAGCTTGTACTGCATTCATTCCACTATTAATAAATGCGTTCTTTAATGTTTCAAAAGATGGCAGATTTATTTTTACGTCAGAAAGTGAAAAAGATGGCTTGAATACAGGTACATCAAAGCTTTTATTAAATGGCAGTGTGAGACTCTGGTTTTCAAGTAATGGTACTGCACTTAAATCAAGAGAGGCTTTTCCATCAATAGAGAATGGAAGTGCTGTTTTTCCAGATATACTTTTTGCAAGATTAAGTATTGAGTCATAAGGAATTTTAAATGTAAGTGCGTTTGTTTTTGTTCCCATTGCAGCAACACTTACGCCTTGTGATGTTGCCAACTTTGTAAAAGAATTTCCATTACAAAGAATGTTTGCGGCAACTTCCTTAATGGAAAATGCTACAGGATAGGGATTTGTAATTGAATAATTACAGTTAAAGGTTATTCCTTCTAAATCAAGAGATTTTATGCCTACAGATTCAAGAGAAAGCGTTGGTGTTCCAATGATTTCTTTTACGGTCTGGCAGGAAACTACTGTAAAAGCAAGGATTGCTGCTGCAACACCTGCAAGAATATGTGTTTTTTTCATATAATAACGCTCCAAAAAGTTATTTAAACTATTTTAACCGTTATTTGAAATGAAAACAATAGAAAAATGACTGCCAGATAAAAAATCTGGCAGTC
>CACXDK010000155.1 GCA_902766345.1 uncultured Spirochaetaceae bacterium
AAAGATTTCCATGCCTGTAACAAAAGAATATTTTGACCAGAAAAGCATCATAAAAAGAGCCTTCTGGTCTTTGTGCAAGCTGTTCTCACCATTCATGTAATTTACAACACAATTATTGCAATAATTGCGACACAACTATATAGAAAGTTGTGTCATAAGTCTCTAGATAATCATGTCACAACTATCGAAATAAATGCGACACAACTCTCTAGAGAATTGCGTCGTAAAACCTTAAGGAATTGCGATGTAAAACCTTACTGTAAGATAATCTGAAACGGCTTTGACACTCGGGCTAAATGCTGTTATATTAATAGAATGAAACTTTATTCAGGAAAACAAGTCTTAAGAATATCAATATTAGTCGCAATACTTGCTGCTGGAACAACAGCATTTGTATGCAATAAAAATAATTCCAAATCTGAACAGAAGGCAGAAAAAAAGCCTGTAAGTACAGAAACCGAAATAAAAGATGAAATTCAGTCTTTAGCCATAGAAGAAGATGTTGTTTTGGAAACAAACACGCCTGTTTTACAGGTAATCAACGAATCTTCTGCATACACTCAGGACGAAGCCCAGAACATTTCAGTTTACGAACGCTGCAATGAAGCAGTAGTAAACATTACCACACAGGTCATGGGCTACAACTGGTTCTACGAGCCTGTTGTTACACAGAGCGGTTCTGGTTCTGGCTCAATCATTGACAAGCGTGGCTATGTCATTACAAACGTACACGTTATAGAAAATGCATCTACAATAACTATTTCCCTTGCAGACGGCTCTTCTTACGAAGGTCATGTTATTGGTCAGGACAAGGAAAGTGACATTGCTGTACTTAAATTTGACCCTCCATCTACTGTAGAGCTTAAAACAATCTCGTTCGGAGACAGCACAAACTTAAAAGTCGGTCAGAAAGTCATTGCTATCGGTAATCCGTTTGCTTTAGAGCGAACAATGACAACAGGCATAATTTCAGGACTTGGTCGTCCTATTCAGGAAAGTACGAATGTCATTATCCGCGACATGATTCAAACAGATGCCGCAATCAACCCTGGAAACTCTGGAGGTCCACTTTTAGACAGTCAAGGACGTATGATTGGTATCAATACAATCATCTATTCTGCAAGCGGTTCTTCTAGCGGAGTAGGCTTTGCTGTTCCTGTATCTACCGCACGCCGTGTTGTTGCAGACTTAATAAAATACGGTAAAGTAAACAGAGGTGTAATGCTTGTATCTCTTGTACAGAATACAAGTAGAATTGCTAATTATGTAGGATACGGAATTTCTACAGGCATGATTGTTAGCAAAGTACGCTCTGGAAGTGAAGCTGAAAAAGCAGGAATTAAGGGTGGAACAAAAGCTGCTCAATACGGACGCTCATTTAATCCGCAGACAATCTATCTTGGTGGTGATATAATCACAGAAATAGATTCTATTCCAATATCAAAGCTTGCAGACTATTACAGTGCTCTGGAAAATAAAAAGCCAGGCGACACCGTTACAGTAACTGTATACCGCGATCAAAAATATGAAAAGCTTACAGTTGTTCTTGAAGGGGAATCTTCGGGCACTTCGATATAAATGAGAAAATTTCAAGTAGTTTCAGAATATGAGCCATCAGGAGACCAGCCGCAGGCAATAAAAAAGCTTGCGGATGGTATTGCCAATGGAGACCGGTATCAGACATTAAAAGGTGTTACTGGCTCTGGCAAAACCTTTACGATGGCAAAAATAATTGAAGCCGTTCAAAAACCTACCCTCATCATAAGCCACAACAAAACACTTTCTGCCCAGCTTTACAGGGAATTCAAGACATTCTTTCCAAATAATGCAGTTGAATATTTTGTTTCTTACTACGATTATTATCAGCCGGAAGCTTATGTTCCTGCACGGGATTTATATATAGAAAAAGACGCATCAATCAATGAAGAAATAGACAAACTTAGACTTGCGGCAACATACAGTTTAATGGAACGTCGGGATGTAATTATAGTCTCTACAGTAAGCTGTATTTATGGTCTTGGTATGCCAGATTTGTATAAAGAAATGCGTACCCACATAGAAAAAGG
>CACXDK010000156.1 GCA_902766345.1 uncultured Spirochaetaceae bacterium
AATAAAGAACCTGGAGAACTTTATGATTTGCTGGCACTCAGAATTATTTGTACGCAGGATAGCGATTGTTATACAATAGTAGGTATTGTTCACAGTTTGTGGAAGCCTCTTGAAGGACGTTTTAAAGACTATATTGCCATGCCAAAGGCTAATGGCTATCAGTCTTTGCATACGACAGTACTTTGTGAAGGAAAGCCTCTTGAAATTCAAATTCGTACTCAATCTATGCATAATATTGCAGAACATGGAGTTGCTTCTCACTGGCTGTATAAAAAGGGAACAAATAAAGATACTGTTCGTGCAGAAGATTTGAGTATTATTAATCAGCTGCGAGAATTGAGGGATGAGCATTTAAGTGATGAAAAGTTCTTTGAGGAACTTAAGAATGAGCTTTTGGGTGATGAAATCTATGTATTTACGCCAAAAGGAGATGTAAAGCAGCTTCCTGCAGGTGCAAATGCTATTGATTTTGCATATTCAATTCATTCTGCCGTTGGAGAAAAGATTGTTGGAGCAAAGGCTGATGGAAAGATTATTCCTCTTACAGCTCCGTTAAAAAATACGCAGATTGTAGAAATTCTTACAAATCCGCAGGCGCATCCTACTCAGGCTCAGCTTAAGGCTGTAAAAACAAGTAAGGCTCACCAGAAAATACATTCTTGGCTTGTGGCAAACGACCCTACGTTTATAGATAAAGATGCACTTGCAAAGCGTGAAGCTGAAATTGCTGCAAATATATTGCATTCTCAGCAGATTGCAGAACAGAGGGCAGCCGAAGGAAGACCGCGTAAGCAAAAGAAAAAGGAATCTAATTATACTGGAAGGATACGCATTGAAAATTCTACGAATTTCTTTGTGACTATTGCTCAGTGCTGTAAACCAGAGCCAGGAGATCCTATTGTTGGCTATGTAAGCCGTAAGCGTGGCATTACTGTACATTCTGCCAGCTGTCTGACTTTTTTAAGAATTCCAGACATTGAACACCGTACTGTTCCTGTAGAATGGGATACTAGCGAAAAAGATAAGAAGTAGAGTTTTTTATTCCAGAAATGTCTCTGAGTTGACCAGAAAGGTCTTTATAGATATGTGTGTCTGAAAGACCGTTCTTACGGAAAATATATTCTGTCATTTCTGCATTATATTCTCCAGCTTCTACAATTAATATTCCTTGTGGGGCAAGATGTTCAACTGCCTGCGGTACAAGATTTCGCATTATGCCGAGACCGTCATTTTCCCCTGTAGGATTCCCCATAAAGTCAATGTCGCCATCTAATGCAAGAAGTGGCTCGCTTCTGCCATCCTGTAAAAGCGCTTTTGCTTCTTCGGATGGGATGTATGGCGGATTTGAAACTATTATGTCAAATGTTCCATTTACCATTTGAAATAAGTTTGTGCGTACAAATTTTACTTTTGATTTTTGTGTTGAAGAGAGTAGTTTTTCTGCATTCTGTCTTGCAATATCTAAAGCTTTGTCGCTAATGTCTGCCATTGTTATGGCTGGTAAAAATTCTTGATGCACAAGATTCATGTCTGAACAGGCTTTTAAGATACTTAATCCTACACAGCCACTTCCTGTACACATGTCGCAGATTGTAAGAATACGTTCTTTTCGCTTTGTTTTTTCTTTTATGGCATCTAGAGTTTTTTCTATGAGAAGTTCTGTGTCTGGTTTTGGAATGAGTACATCGGGAGTAACAAGAAAGTCATATCCAAAAAATTCTTTTGTTCCTGTAAGATATGCTATAGGCAGGCCTGTTTTTCGTGCTTGTATATAGGAAGAAAATTGTGCTTCCTGCTCAGTTGTGACCTCATCATCTCTATGAAAAAGGATGTGTGTCTTGTCGCAGGCAAGCACATATTGCAGAAGGCAGTCTGCATCAAGTTCTGGTGACGGACTTGATGCAGATAAAGATTGAATGCCGTTTGCACGTAGTTCACGGATTGTCATTGTGCTAAATCAGAAATGTCTTTAAACTGCTCTTCTTTTGCGTATACGTTAAGGGCATCTAAAAGGTTGTCCATGTTACCCATCATAAAGCTTGGCAGGTTGTGTACGGACATATTGATTCTGTGGTCTGTAATTCTGTCCTGAGGAAAGTTATAGGTACGGATTTTTTCACTGCGAGCACCAGAACCAACCATGCTCTGTCTTGTTTTTGAGCGTTCTGCCTGCTTTTTGCTTTCTTCCAAATCAAACAGTCTTGCACGGAGTACTTGGAATGCCTTTGCTTTATTTTTGTGCTGTGATTTTTCATCCTGCTGAATAACTACAATGCCTGTAGGAATGTGTGTCAAACGAACAGCCGAGTCAGTTGTGTTAACACACTGTCCACCTGGACCTCCAGCACGCATAACATCTACGCGTACGTCCTCTGGCTTAATGACAATTTCTGTTTCATCTGCTTCTGGCAGTACTGCAACTGTAGCTGTTGAAGTTTGGAGTCTTCCTTGAGATTCTGTTGCTGGAACACGCTGAACTCTATGAACACCGCTTTCCCAGCGTAAAGTTCCGTATACAAATTTTCCACTAATAGAAGTAACAATTTTGTTGAATCCACCAACTTCTGTTTCCTGTACTTCCATGCTTTCTGTCTTCCAGCCTTTGCGTTCTGCAAGATGTGTGTACATTTCCCACAAATCGCGGACAAAAAGACTTGCTTCGTCTCCGCCTGCAGCACTTCGGATTTCAAGAATGATATTCTTTTCATCAAGAGGATCTGGAGGAATGAGCTTGAACTTTATCTGTTCTTCTAACTTAGGCTTTTGTTCTTCGTATTCTTTAAGCTCTTCTCGTGCAAGTTCCTTCATGTCGTGATCGTCTTCTTCTGTAATAAGACGAGTATCTTCTTCTATTCCGTTCAAAATTTTTTTGTATTGAGCATACAAATCCATTAAGTCAGAAAGATACTGATTTTCGCGCATGGTGTCTTTGTATTTTGTCTGATCCTTAACCAAATCTGGATCTGCAATCAGTTTTGACACTTCCTCATAACGCTTTGAAAGATCTTCAAGTTTCTTTATCAAGTCCATAATCTTCTATATTACTGATTTTCTTTCATGTATGCAATTACGGCCTGCGGATTTTCTGTTTGGGGTATAACATAAGTTTATTAAAAAATAACATGCATTTTTTGAATTATTTTTACCTCTTGCCTATAATTGTGAATGTCCTGTAAAATATATAAGGAGGTTTGAATGAGTTTAAGAAAACAGACAAAAAGTCTGGTTTTTCTGATGCTTATGTTTTTTCTGGCATGGCATTTGAATGCCCTTTCTCTGTCTGTGGATGATGCAGTAAAATATGCACTGGAAGGCAATTTAAGTATAAAACAGAGTGATATAGCATTGCGTTCTTCTAAAAGAGCCAAGACCTTTTCTTGGAATTCTGTTGCTCCTTCAGTTTCTGCAAATGCACAGATTTCAAAATCTTTACCTGCAATGGGTCTCTTAAAAAACGATGCAGATTATTCTAAAGATCCTACAGTAACAATTGGAGCTAGTGTTAATATGAAGCTTCATCCATCTGTAGGTACAACTGTAAAAGGTGCTACTTTAAATTATGAAAAGCAGCAGCTGGATTATAATACAGCTGTAAGGACTGTTGAACTGAATGTCCGTGAAACCTTTTATGGAATTCTGTTTGAGCAGGAAAACATTACTCTTCTAGAAAAAAATCTTGAAACTGCTAAGGGAATTTATGGATCTAATGTTACTAAATACAATAAAGGTTTGCTTCCCCGTCTTGATGTTTTGAATAGTCAGTTGACATATCAGAATGCAAAAAGCTCTCTTGAAACTGCAAAAGTTACGCTGGAAAATGATAAGACTGTATTTAAACAGCTTTTGGGGCTTGATTTAGATACTGATATATCTCTTGAAGGTAGTCTTGATGACATTCTTTCCGTTGGTGAAATTTCAATAGATGATGTTTCAAAACATTCATCAGAGATTGCTTCAATTGAAAAAGAAATTCAGATTGCAAATAATAATCTTCTTGCTGCAAGATTGAGTGCCTATGCACCATCTCTTTCAGGAAGCTATTCGTACAATTTGAATAAAAGCATGTCAGACAGTTCCGACTGGATGCATGGTGGTACTCTTTCTTTGGGTGTTTCAATACCGTTGGATGGCTTTATGCCTTGGTCTAGTGGCGTACAAAGCATTGCAAATCAAAAAGATAATATTGAGTCGTTAAAATTGAAACTTGAAAATGCCAAGCTTTCATTAAAAATTAACTGTCAGTCTTACATGAATAAAATCAAGCAGTTGCAGTCTACAATAAACTTACGCAAGCAAAGTATTGACTATGCAAGACAATCTTATGATTTAACGCTTGATGCTTATAATAATGGTAAAAAAGATATTCTTACACTGCAGAGTGCTTCAGATAATCTTCTGCAGTCAAAAGTAAACCTAAAATCTGAGGCATACAGCCTTATAAAAGCTATTCTTGAATTGGAAAATACGATAGGAGTTCCGTTCGGTACGCTATCGAAAAAGGAATAAAGGAAGATATTTATGAAATTCGTAAAAGTTGGAATTGCAATTATTGTTTGTGCAGCTCTTATATTTGTGACATATACTTATGTAAACGGTTCAAAGTCAGCTTCTGGAGCTGGTTTTGGACAGGCTCCGGCTGGTGCTCCTGCAAAAAAGGCTTCTAACTCTAAGTCTAATGGCAAAACTGGTGCTGGCGGTAAAGGAAGTGGTGCTCCAGGACCGCAGTCTCAGAATGTAACAAGTATTCGCTCTCAGATTGCTACGGTTACTGCTTTGCAGGATTACATATTTACTACTGGTGAAATTGAACCTCAGACTTCTGTAGATGTGTTTCCTGAAATTGGTGGAAAAATAAAGGAATTGTCTGTAAGTCTTGGTTCTAATGTTAAGAAAGGGGATTTGCTTGTAAAAATAGATCCTTCTTCTCCGGGAATGCAGTATGCTCTTAATCCTGTGTACTCTCCTATAAGCGGTACTGTTACAACCCTGCCTGTAAAGCAGGGTATGACTGTTTCTACAGCTACAAAAGTTGCAACTGTCGGTGATGTTGAAAACCTTCAGCTTAAGGCTAGTGTTCCAGAGCGTTTTGTTTCTTCTTTGCATATCGGCTTAAAAGCAGATGTTACGCTGGAGGCTTATCAGGACATTTTGTTTACTGCAACAGTTGTTAGAGTTTCTCCTGTTGTTGACAGTACAAGCCGTACAAAAGAAGTTACCCTTAATTTCGATTCAGTTGATTCTCGCATTAATGCCGGCATGT
>CACXDK010000157.1 GCA_902766345.1 uncultured Spirochaetaceae bacterium
AAGGGAGAAAGAAATTTACGATATGCATTTATTAAAAAAATCATAATTTTTTTCATAAATCATCTCCATGAGAATCACATCCTGCCGGAAGATTTATACTGGTGCGCAAAAATCGCCCACCAGTATAACATATAGGATTCTCAGCTTTTCAAAATATGATGCAGTCTTCCTAAATGTAAAACTGCACTTTCTATTTCCGAATACTTTCTTCCTTTAGCTGTCTTTCTGGCAACAAATACAATGTCATAACCTTTTTCAAACAAATCATAATTCAAACGAATACTCTCTCTGATCAATCTGGTCACCCTATGCCTTACTACACTGTTTCCAACTTTTTTGCTGACAGTAATTCCGAATTTGTTTTTTTCTGCTCCATTTGGCAGAAGATACATAACTAAATACTTATTCGCATAGGATTTTCCCCGACGATACACTTGCAAAAAATTTTCATTTTTTTTAATAGACTCAAACACAGCTATCCCTCTGTAAATAGAAGAAAAGGTCACATAAATGCGACCTATGCAGACAACTTATGTCTTCCCTTTGCCCTTCTTCTAGCTAACACCTTTCTACCATTTGATGTCAACATTCTCTTTCTGAAGCCATGAACTCTCTTTCTATGCTTCTTCTTTGGCTGAAATGTCATCTTCATCTCCAATTCACCTCCTCTAAACATAATAAAATTTCAATATGACTTTTTAAATGAAACCCACATGTTTTCTGTGCATACGCAAAACGGGGTTACTTTGTAAAAAAGTCACACATAAACTATATTATAGTAGCGTTTTTGTTATTCGTCAAGTAAAACAAAGAAATTTTTTTGTTCCACAATGTTATCCACAAGTGGATTTTGTGCATTGTGAAAAGGAATTTTGTTAATTCATAAAAATTTAATATAAACAAACCATATTATATATAGAAGAAACTCAAAACAAAAAAAACTTTTTACACATGCAAAAAAAAATATTTTCTATTGTATTATTTTAATTGACATATATGAAAACAGCGATTTTTCAAACAAACTATTTCAAAAAGAAAGTATGTTCCGCTTGAGTTTTACACAAATTGTTTATAATTTGTTAATAACTTTTCAATAAAAAAAGTTTTCCACAATGTTTTTCACATTATCCACGATTTTCTTGATAAAATAGCCATTTTAAAACATTTTTCGACATTTTTCATCAAGTGGAAAACAAAATGAAAAAAAATTCCAGATAAAATTATCCACAATTCACTTCCCACAAAATAATCAACGTAAAATGTGGATTATGTGAAAAGGGAAAATTATCCACAAAAAACAAATCAAATAATCTAAGATGTTTCTTGTAATTTCGCCGTATTTGATATAAAATAGAATGTATGATGTGCTACATGTCGGTTTCAATAAAAATACATTTATGAAACGTATAAGAGCTTAAAACAGCAAGAGGACAGGAGGAATTACCTTGGAGGAGAAATTACTGGAAAGCTGGGACGAAATTTTACAATATATGTGTATAGAATTTAAAATATCTGAAGTTTATTTTCGGACTTTTATAAATAAATTAAGCGTCTATTCCGTAGAAAAGAATACAGAAACGATGGAAAATGAATTGACTATTTTAATTGATGATACTGAGATTGGAAACAGCAAATCTTTTATCAAAGAAAAATATTCCACCTTTTTATCTGTTTCTGTGGAAGCCATTACAAAAGTACATTATAACATTACATTTATAGCAAAATCAGAACTTTCCGAATTAAAAAAAGAAAAAGAAGGAAATGCCCAGCAAAAATTATATTCCTCTATAAATCCGAATTATACATTTGATACTTTTATCGTCGGAGACAATAATAACTTCGCACAGGCGGCTTCTCTGAAAGTTGCGGAAGAGCCGGGCGGAAGCTACAATCCACTTTTTATCTATGGAGGTGCGGGACTCGGAAAGACACATCTGATGCACGCGATTGCAAATCATATTTTAGACCATGACTCCAGTAAACGTGTGGTATATGTGACGAGCGAAACCTTTACCAATGAAATCGTAGAAGCACTGCGCGGCTCCAAAAAAGGAAGCTCAGAGCCATTAAAGGAATTTCGTAAAAAATACAGGGAAAACGTAGATGTTCTTTTGATTGATGATATCCAGTTCATTATAGGAAAAGATTCGACGCAGCAGGAATTTTTCTTTACATTTAGTGACCTGACAGACAATAAAAAGCAAGTCATCATTTCCTCAGACAAGCATCCATCTACCATGACAACATTAGATGAACGCTACCGTTCCCGCTTTGAGATGGGAATTACGGTCGATGTAAAACCGCCAACTTATGAGACACGTATGGCAATCTTACGTTCTAAAGTGGAAAATGAACATATTTATATAGAAGATGAAATCTTA
>CACXDK010000158.1 GCA_902766345.1 uncultured Spirochaetaceae bacterium
ATCAAGAATATTCCCCACCTTCACACGAAGTTCTTTTGAAGCATTCGTTATGTCCTTCTGGGCAAATATTGCAGTAATTACCGCAATACCGCATATTCCACTGCCTTTAAGGAGACAAATGTTTTCTTTGGTAATTCCACCAATTGCGACAACAGGAATTTTTACAGCAGAACAAATTGCTTTTAGTGTTTCAAGACTTACATCAAGAGCATCATCTTTTGTGGACGTTGGAAAAACAGCTCCCACACCAAGATAGTCAGCTCCATTTTTTTCCGCTTCAACAGCTTCTTCAACAGTCTGAGCAGAAACTCCAATAATTTTTTCATTACCAAGAAGTTTTCTTGCTTCTATAAGAGCCATATCACTTTGTCCAATATGAACACCATCTGCATCAATTTCCTTTGCAAGCTGAACATTATCATTTATTAAAAAAGGAACATTATAGTCTGCACAAATGTTTTGAATTGCAACGCCTTCTTCTTTAAACGACAGATAATCTAATTTCTTTTCTCGAAGCTGAACAATAGAAACTCCACCTTCAAGGCTTTCTTTTACCTGCTCGTATAGAGTTTTTTTGCCAGTCCAATAACGGTCTGTAACAGCATACAAAGATAAAGCACGGGTTAAATCAGATTTATTTAATTTCATATTTTGCACCGCTTTCAAGAATTTCATCAGTCATATTGTAGACGGCATCAATAATACGCTTTGAATACGTTGCGTTTCCTTCATATTCTGCAAGATGTGATTTTCCAATTTCACCTGAAAGCCCCATTGTGCAGACAGCCATTGCACAGGCTTTAAGTTTATCATCTTTATTTGCTGCAACAAAAGCAGTCATAAGGGCTGAAAGCTGACAGCCAGTACCAGTAATGTCTTTCATAGCCGCATCTCCATTTCTGATTACATAACACTGATTACCATCTGTCACGAGGTCAATTTTTCCTGTTACGGCAATAATGCTTCCTGTTGATTTTGAAAACTGTTTCAGGTATTCAATAATAGCAGGAAGTGTCTGATCATTTACTTCATCTGCAATGTCTGCATCAACGCCTTTTGTCTTGCTTGAAAGTCCTGCCAAAGTTTTTATTTCAGATATATTTCCACGAATAACATCAAAATGAATTTTTCGCATTAATTTTTTTGCAGTTTGAGTCCTAAGTTTGCTGGCACCTGCCCCAACAGGGTCTAGCAGAACAGTATGGCCTAAAGAGTTTGCTTTTTTTCCTGCGATGAACATGGACTTTATTGTTCTTGCATTTAAGGTTCCAATGTTTATGCACAGTCCGTTACAGATTGAGGTGATGTCTTCCACATCTTTCTTTTCATCTGACATAATCGGACTTGCACCACATGCCAGAACAACATTAGCTACGTCATTTACGGTAACATAATTGGTGATGCAGTGAACCAAAGGCTTTGCCTGCCTTACATTTTTTACGATATTCATACTTACTCCTAGCCAGACAGGAAAATAAAAAAAGCGGATATACCGTTTAGATATATCCGCTTATAATGCGAAATTTATATCCCTACGTTGGCATTATCCAAATCAGGTTTAGGGTCTAGGAATTCATCCTACTCTCAGCCAACTTGATACGTCAGCTCCCCTTTTAATATGTTGCTAATTTTTTATCATAAATGTTTATTTGTGGCAATAGCCTTGCAAAGTATTTTTAGACCATTCCTTATGCACATCTACAGTCACATTTTCTACAGATAATTTCTGTTTTTGATTTATCTACAATGTTTTCTTCTAGAATAATTTCACCAATGCAGTCAGCCATAATTTTTCCAGAAACAGGGTTCTTTACGCTATCAATAGTGCCTGTAATTTCTGCCTGAACAGAACTACGTTCAAATGACAAATCGCAATTTTCCATTGTGCAATTTTTCAGTACAAGATTTTTGCAATAACATAAAGGCTGAGTTCCAATAATGCGGCAGTTAATGAGTGTAAGGTTTTCAGAATACCACCCAAGATATTCACCTTTTATCACACTGTCACGAACTGTAATATTTTTTGCATGCCAGAATGCATCCTTTGTATCAAGTTCTGAATTTTTAATTTCAATGTCATTGCAATACTGGAATGAATATTTACCTTTCAATTTAAGACTGTCTATTTTTGCTTTATCAACTTCAAAGAAAGGATATTCAGACTGTTCAATGTTCACATTTTCAAGAGTCATGTTACGGCATTTCCAAATGAATTCTGGAGAATTTGCAGTAGAGTTTTTAAGTGTTACATCCTCACATTCACGCAATGCCTTTATTCCGTCAAGACGACAATCTTTTATTACGACATTTTTATCATACCAAAGAGCTGCCCGGCAGTTTTCCGTAAGTTTACAATTAGCAATTTCTGCATTTGTTACATGCCAGAATGGATATCGAAGATTAAAAAAGCAATTCTTTACTTTTATGTCAGAAGCTTCTTTTAAAGCAGACTCCCCATCAGCAGGGCCGTCAAATTTACAGTTTTCAACGATATCGTTCGAAAGCGCATATAAAGCACGTTCCTGATCTAATGACAAATTTCTGTATTCCATATAAAACTCCTGACATGTAAGATTTGTAAGTTCAGCAATAATATAATACTAAAATTTCATGATGTAGAATAGTAGAATTTTATATGACTACAATTACTGTACTAATGCAGTGTCTTCTATTATAATGCGCAGATATGGATAACATTCAAAAACTCGTTTCCGACATTGAAAAGGTAAAAAAACATTACCGTGCGGAACATAACAATAATTATGATGGTGAAAAAGTTTGTCTGCAGATTGCAGACCTTTTTGCTAGAACGAACAGAAGCATGACTTCTGTTGCACAATCTTTTGCAGACCACTGGTACAACACATACATTATTTCCAGTACAGATATAAAAAATGAGCCTTCGGAAGATAACATCACCCGATTGACAGCTCTACAAAGCATTCTAGACGGAGAACCAGAA
>CACXDK010000159.1 GCA_902766345.1 uncultured Spirochaetaceae bacterium
AGACAGCATGGGAAATTTTATTCCCGATGCATACATAGAAGCCTTAAAAAATGAAGTTGACTGGTATTGTTCTTATTATGGAATAGATACTTTCAAAACGGTGTATATAGGTGGTGGAACCCCAAGCCTTATGACTGCATCCCAAATGAAAGATTTACTTTCCTTCTTAAATAAAAGAATGGAGGGTTGTTTGGAATGTACCATAGAAATGAATCCTGAAACGGTTACAGAAGAAAAGCTTTTAATTGCACAGGATTATGGGGCAACAAGGCTTTCCGTAGGAATTCAGTCATTTAACGGCAATGCACTAAAAGCTGTTCACAGGCATTGTTCTGTAGCAAATATAGAAAATGCTCTCAAACTGATAAAGAAAAACTGGAAGAACCGCCTTAATCTTGATGCAATTGCAGGACTTCCCGAACAGACTTCTCAGGAATTCCTTTCATCTTTGCGAAAAATCTTAGACTATGAACCTGATCACATTTCTTTGTACACCCTTACAATAGAAGATGGCACACCGCTTGCACAAAGGATTGATGACGGACTTTCTTGGAATGCTGATCTTGCAGATGAACAGTGGCTTTTGGGAAAAGCCGAGCTTCTTTCCCATGGATTTTTGCAGTATGAAGTGTCGAATTTCTGCAAGCCTTCAAAAGAAAGCCTTCACAACATGACCTACTGGCAGCAGCAGGATTACATAGGCATTGGTAGCGGAGCAACAGGCACCGTCTATGCTTTTGGTAAAGACGAGAGCGGTACTCGCTGGACAAATACAGATAATATAGAAAAGTACATTAAATTTTGGACATCACACAGAAGTTCTTTTGATGGCGGAAACCTTCCGCGTACAGAAGAACTTCTTTCTATTTCTACAGAAGAAGAAGAGTTCTTCATGATGGGGCTTAGGACTGTAAAAGGGGTTAGTTCTGTGGAATTCCAAAGACGGTTTAAAAGCCTTGCACCACATTATGGAAACATTCTTTCCCGCCTTGAACCTATACGGGACAAAATAGAAGAGCATTACGAACAGAATGGCGATGTTTATTATGCTCTTTCAGATGATAACTTTTTATTTTTAAATACAGTATTATTAAAGCTATTTTGAAAATAAAATAAAAAAATGCTTTATTTTATTTGGACATGGGGTTACAATTTAAAAAAAATAGACCGAATATTAGAAAAAGGAGGTTTTTATCGTTATGATAGGAATAAAAACTAAAATTAATGCAGCTCAGGCTATTATGATGATTTTGACTTGTTCTGCAGTTGCATTTTTTTCATATAAAAAAGCACGTTCCGAGCTTGAAGCCGCTGTTGATACTGGTAACTACAGTTTGGCTCATGCTACTGCATCTGACATTTTCAATATAAATGACCGCGAAATAAAAATGCTTACAGCTTTGTCAAATCTGTCTGTAATACAGGATGCAGAAGTTGACCTCCATGATAAATGGGAATTGGTAAATTCTGCAATCAAAGGTGAAGCTGGATATATAGGAATTGGTATTTATAATGAAAAGGGTATTGGCTATGCTACCACTGGAAAATGGAGCGACTTGCATGAACGCGATTACATTGCAAATGCCTTAAAAGGAACACCTTATATTCAGGAACCTGGCTACAGTAAAGTAAACGGACATGTGTGTACCTATTACGGCATGCCAGTTCATGATTCCCGTAATCGCGTGATTGGCGTTATTGCTGCCGTTGTAGACAGTGAGGCTTTGTGCCACACAGTTTCAAACATTATTGTAGGAAAAAAATCACATCCATATATTGTAGATACAAAATCGGGTGTAATTATTGCAAGTGAAGACATTGAAAAGGTTAAGAACGCCGTCAAAATTTCTGACGATGCTTCAAACGGATTTAAACCTGTAATCAACGACATCTTGAAAGGGGTTGCAGGCACTTCTGTTTATTACGATGAAGTTGCACGTGTAAAAAAATCAGTTGCATATCAGCCAATAAAAGACTGCACTTGGGCAGTTGTTTGTGAAGCTCCTTTTTCTGACTTTTATGGCGGAATCAGCGAACTTCTTGCAAGCATGATTGTTATCAGCGTTGTTTCTATTATTGTTGCTGTTGCTATAGGATTTGTTGTTATCCGCTTTGCAATAAAACCATTGAAAGCTGTTGGTAAATCAATGGAAGAAATTTCTCAGGGACATGCAAACCTTACTTTGCGTTTGCAGAGTTCTGCAAATGACGAAATTGGTCAGGTTGTAGGCGGATTTAACGGCTTCGTTGCTAAACTTCAGGAAATCATAAAAGACTTGAAGGTTTCAAAGAATGACCTTCAGGATTACGGTGAGCGCCTGAACGGAGTTGTTCAGAAGAACGCAGAATTGGTTACAGAAATGCTTGCTGGCATTAGAAAAGTTGAAAGCGAAGTTGGAAACCAGCACACAAAGGTTGACAGCACTGCTGTTGCCGTAGACCGCCTTTCTGAATCCGTACAGGGACTTCGCGAATTGCTCGACAGACAGGATGAAAGTGTAGAACAGGCTTCTACAGCTGTTACTGAAATGATTAGTAACATTCAGTCTGTTACTCATTCTATACAGAAGATGGCGGAAGAATTCTCTAATTTGCGTGGAGATGTTGACAGCGGTATTGAACAGCAGCGTAAGGTTTACGTACAGATTCAGCAGATTGAAGAGCAGTCAAAAATGCTTAACGAAGCAAACATCGTCATTTCTTCTATTGCAAACCAGACAAACCTTCTTGCAATGAACGCTGCAATTGAGGCTGCTCATGCAGGAACAGCAGGACAGGGATTTGCCGTTGTTGCTGATGAAATTCGAAAACTGTCAGAAACTTCTTCTGCTCAGTCTAAGAAAATTGGATTGCAGCTTAAAGGCATTCTTGGTGCAATTTCTACAGTTGTTACTTCATCTAACCTTGCAGACCAGTCCTTTATGGCGGTTATGGATAAGATTACTGCTACAGGCGAGCTTGTTCAGGAAATTAAGTTTGCAATGGATGAACAGACAGCAGGTTCAAAGCAGATTGGTGAAGCACTTAATCTTATGAACGGAACAACATCACAGGTTAAGAGTGCATCTGACGATGTAGATACAGCCCGCCGTGATATTATTTCTGACGTTACAAACTTGAAGCAGTCTTCTGCATCAGTTAAAGATCATATTGGTCAAATGGAAGGAAACGTAAAGAACATTGAAGTTTCTGATGAGAACCTTTTGAACATTGCAGAAGCAATTTCTCAGTCTATTGACCGCATTGGTACTGAAATTGATACCTTTGAGACATGATGCATTTTAATAAAATGCAATTCTAAAATCCTCCTTACGACCCGTTCCTTTTATGGAACGGGTTTTTTATGTCCATCCTGCTGTTTATAAAAAATCTGTTCCATGATATACTATGTGCATGATTCAGATTTTTGGTACTAATAAATCCTTTGACTGTAAATCAGCACAGAGGTTCTTTAAGGAACGCCGTATTCCTTTTCAGTTTATAGACCTTAAAGAAAAAGAAATGTCTGCTGGAGAGTTTGATTCTGTAGTAAGTGCAATTGCAAAATCTAAAGGCAGCCGTGCCGATGCCATAGACGCAATGACAGATAAAAAATCAAAAGATTATGCTTCCATTTCCTATCTTGATGATTCAGAAAAAGAAGGAAAGTTGTTTGAAAATCAGGCAACGCTGCTGGTGCTTCCTGTTTGCCGTAATGGTAAGACTGACGCCACTGTTGGAATGCAGCCGAAAGTGTGGGAAGGCTGGATTTAATTATTGATTCTGATGACTGTGTACATGGAACAGGCTTTAGGTATGATTACGACACAATCATCGGTATGATTGCGATGCAAACATCGGTATGATTGCGACACAATCATCGCTATGATTACGATACAAACATCGCTATGATTGCGACAAAACTCCTATAGGTTTTGCGTCACAACTCTCTAAGGATTTGTGACACAATTATCTAAGGATTTGCGATGCAACTTGCTAAGATTTTGTACTGAATTTTAAAATCTGTGGTAGTTGATATGATTTTTAATATACGAGAAAAGTGCGATACTCTAGATTGACGGATCTGGAGGGCC
>CACXDK010000160.1 GCA_902766345.1 uncultured Spirochaetaceae bacterium
GAAGCATCAAGCAAACCAGAAGATTCTGAAAGGATTTTATCGGACATGGCAACGGCATCATTAACACGCTTGTTACCTTCATCAGAAGCATCACCAAGTTTCTTAACGGCATCAGCGTTCTTTGCAAGAATATTAGTAACACTCTGAATGTTTGCAACCATCTCACGAACAGCTGCAGAACTCTGCTCAACGGCAGATGCCTGAGTTTCAATGCTCTGATTGAGCATATCAATGTTTTTGGTAATCATTTCCATTGCAGAAGATACGTTTACAACTCCTGCAGCATGATTTTCCATTAATCCTTTTACATCTTTTATGTTAGTTACAATCTGCTGTACGGAAGATGCTGTATCAGACATCTGACCTTCAAGGCTTTCTCCAAAGCCTTTAGATGTAGAAACAGAGCCTTTAACGCTATCAAGAAGTCCTTTTGTTGTCTTATAGAAGATATTCTGATTGTGTACAAGAACACCAAATTCATCCCTTGAACGTACTTCAAGAAGATTCATTGTGTAATTACCATCTGCAAGTTTACGTGCAAATTCAGAAATCAAGTTAATTCTGCCAGTAAGGCTTCTTACCATAGTCATAAAGCCCATACCGTTCAAAAGAACTCCTACTATAGCTGTAGGAAGCATGTATCTAGAAAAAAGCTCTCCCAAAGACTTTCCTTCATTTGCATCCATAAACATTGGAACAAGCAAAAGAAGAACAAGACCTATTGCTGAAAAAATATTTACCAGCAAAAAGCGGGACAAAAGATTCATTTTCAGGTGTTTTTCCATGAAAGGAAGGAAGCTGAGCCATGCTTCAAAGTTTTCAAGCCAAAGAATGTAGAATACCAGTGCTACAAGGAAGGTTGAACCAATTGAAGCATTAAGGAATGCTGTCAAACTAAAGGTTGTTACATTATATTTTACAGCAGCGGACGCAAATACAAATGGATAGCCCAATGCATTAATAATAAGTATAGTTATGAAAGAACTGATAACAAGCGGATGCAAATTATTAAGCGAGTCGCATGAAGATTCAGAACCGTCATAAGAACTATATTTTGAAATCACCCATTTCTGAATAAAAATTACTATTGCTATAAAAAATACAGCATATATTAAAGAAAGAGGTGAAAATGCACATTTAAATAATTCTGCAACTGTAAAAAGATTGCAAAAAAGTGAAAATATTGAACAAGAAATAGCAGGTGCAGAACACATCAAAGCACAATATAGATATATCTTTTTTGAAGGTTCTGTAACTTTTGATTCAGCCATAAACAACTCCTTTATTTTATACTGGTTAGTAGCCTTTTAATTATAACAAGACTTTTATAAAATTTCTACCTGCAAATATGTATCGGAGCAAAAAAGTTGATTATTCAAAAAAAATACATAAAAAAAAGCCACATTACGCCTTAAAACGCAATGTGGCTTTCAATTTATCTTAATTTTTTATTTTAGTTAGATTTTTTTGCCTGTTTTGAGAAAGTCTTTATACCTTCAATTACAAGAATTACAGCAAGAATTGCCATTGCAGCAGCAAAGAAGAACTGGAACCAGTGTCCCCACATAGGGCCTGTTGCCTTTGCGGCACCAGTGAAAATCTTAATCTTTCCAATTACAGTAAGCACAAGCTGAGTGAGCGTTGCACAGAGCATGAATACAGTTGGAATAAAGAACATCTTGTTGTTCTTGCCAACCTGGCCAAGCCATGCAGCAACAGCCATCAATGCAATGCCTGCGAGCAACTGGTTTGCAGAACCGAACAAGCCCCAAATCTGAGACAGTGAAAGACCACCAAGAATACATCCAACAACAACCATGAATGCAGTTCCAACAATAGGATTTGCAAGAGTCTTACGAACAGGGCTCTTTGCATCTTTCCAAGTAGCTTCATTATCTTTCAAGAACAATTCTGAGAACATAAAGCGGCTCAAACGTGTTGCAGAGTCAAGAGACGTAAGTGCAAAAACAGAAACAGCAAGAGTAAGCAATGCCTTTATTGTATTAAATGCAGTTGTTGACTTGTCGCCAAAGAGATATGCAATTCCTTCTCCGAATGCTGCAGCAGGAGAGCCCTTGAATGCCATAAGACCTGCATCATTTTTTGTAATGAAGGTCTGGTCTTTCATAGAACCTACGATAATTCCAATTGAAATAAGAGAGATAATTCCAAGTGCAGATTCAATAAGCATTGAACCATATCCAATTGCTTTTGCATTCTTTTCGTTGTCAAGCTGCTTTGAAGATGTACCAGATGCAATCAAAGAGTGGAAGCCAGAACATGCACCACAAGCAACGGTAATGAACAAAGCAGGGAAAAGATTTCCGATTGCTGTTTTCCAGCCAGTAAATGCAGGAAGTCCAAACTGTACTCCACGTGAACCGCCAGCAAATGCAGCAAAAACAATTCCAACAACAGCAATTAACATCATTGCATAAAGAAGGAATGAAGAAAGATAATCACGTGGCTGAAGCATAATCCATACAGGAATAAGAGAAGCTACTGCAATATACAAGCCAATCAATACAATCCATGCGTTGCGGTTCAATGCAAGACCAACATTCAGTCCAAGAATAACAATTCCTATGATTGCTACAATACCAATGATTGTTGCAGGAAGAGTCTTTACTCCAAGACGGTTAGTCATAATTCCATAGATAACTGCAAGAACAATAAACAGGAAAGAAATCATTGCAGTTGTCTGATTTCCTGTTGGATGAAGAACAAATCCAAACTGGTTTGCATCTGCTGCTGTAAGGAATGTTGCAGCCACAACATTTACAAACGATGCAATAACAAGAATCAATACCAAAAGGGCAAAAATGATAAAGAGCTTTTTAGCAGTCTTACCCATTGAAGATTTAATAATTTCACCTACAGATTTTCCACCATGACGGATAGAAGCAAAGAGAGAACCGAAGTCCTGCAATCCGCCAAAGAAGATACCGCCTACAACACACCACAGGAATACAGGAACCCATCCGAATACGGCTGCCTGAATAGGACCGTTAATTGGACCAGCACCAGCAATTGATGAGAAGTGATGTCCCATAAGAACTGCAGGTTTTGCAGGAACGTAGTCAACGCCATCTGTCATTTCATTTGCTGGCGTCTTTTTTTTAGGGTCAATACCCCACTGCTTTGCAAGCCATGATCCGTAACAAACATAGCCGATGAAGAGCAAAGCAATTGCAGCAAGAATAATAAGTAATGCTGTCATTTTTTTATTCTCCTCCTAGAGATATTATAAACGAATGAGTTTTTTCAAGTCTGAGCCAAGCCTATTTGTTACGGCTTTCCCGCTCGAAACCTCATACGCCATTAACCTGTAATTGCTCCATCCCCAGAAACTGAGGTAATAGGATTTTGAGTGCTTGATTTTTTTTATCTGCTTAAAAACTTTCTCTTCTATTTTATCAGCTACGATTATCAACGTAACGTCTGAGTTTCTGTGTCCTGAATACGGCTTTATGCGGGAAAGTCCTTCTTCCCATGCCCTAAAGTCCAGTTCCAGAACTTTTTCCTGCGTAAGAAGCGGAACTTCTGCAAAAAAGACATACTCATTTGAATCTATCTCTGCAAGTTTTGCTTCGCGCACAAGAAAATATTGCTCCGTATGAGAATGAAATTCAGCTTCAGCAACAAATGGAGAGCTTACATTTTCTGTCTTTATTGTGTAGTAACGCTCAAAGGACTGAATTATTTTCTGTAACGAAGGTTGAAAGTTCATAACTGCTAAAACATTTTTAAGTATACTGCAATTTAACTTTCTTGTAAATAAACTTTATGCATATTTATGCAAAATGCAAAAAAAAAGCAGATATTCTTGAATAAAATCAAGGATATCTGCATATATTTCAGAATTTTTACAAAAAAAGTAATAATAAAATTGCTTCGGAAATAATGTTCCTATAAATGACTGTTAAAAACTATTCTTCTATATCATCAGCTGGTTTATAAAATTCATGAAGGACAAAGACCTGCAAATCCTTCGTTCTTAAAGACTTTTTAGTAGCATTATTAAGGAAACCGCTTCTTGCAACTATAATCCAAGCATCCTCTGCATCTTGAGCATCCTGAGATGATGACCAATAACAACATCCAAGCGATATACCGTCAATACCAAGCTTTTTGTCTATCTTATAGATGGCTTTGAAACCTCTGTTAATTTCAAAAACATTCCTTATGACGTTTGACAGCTCCGCAATGCTCGGTATATACCATCCAGTCTCAAGCTCTCCAGAATAGCTGTGAACTTTACCGTAAGTTTCTGCAAAATTAAATATAGGATAATTAGAAACATATTTTGAGCCTTCTGGATCAACAGCACAGATTTCTGCCCAGTTATCGCTTCCATCTATATCACCCGTGTAAGTATTAGCTTCAGGTTCTAACATAACTTTATGAACTTTAGGTCTACATACTGTCTTAGAAAACCTCATGTTTTCACCTGTTGTTTTCTTTACAGCCCATTCAAGTTTAGCTTCTGTCTGTAATCCTATGCCGTAAAGTTTTCCATCACGCTCGAAGGCAACAACTGCGACTGGAGGATTATCAATATCGTAGGTATCATAATTAAATTCTTTAGGCTCTAAAAGAGTTCCATCTTGCAAGATTATCTTGCCTGCATCCGCTTTGATAAAATCATTATCAGAAGCCCCCCCCCCCATCTTTTCCAGCAGAATAAATATTTGCTGTAATGGCAAACATAAATGCGATTGTACTTAAAATCAATCTTTTCATCTTATCCAACTCCCTAAGTTTACATTATTTTAAGTCAGTATAAGATAATTTATTCTATTTGTAAATGCTATCACCAAAAGCTATGACAATTTCTTATACAATACACAAGGTCTACCGCCTGTTTCATAGTTTATGCTTTCTTCTGCTTTTCCTACGGACACCATGTAAGTCATGTAATGTCTGACGGTAACGCCTGAAAGTCCTACATTTTCTGCAATGCTGTCACCGCTGGTCCAGCCACGCTGTTCTTTCAAATATGATAAAATCAGCTGCAAAGTCTTTTCCTGAATGCCTTTCGGATAATCTTTTGATACATTCTTTTTTACACTGGTAATAATATTGTCAACGCTGTTCTGATCCAAAATTGAAGTGCCGTGTAAAGCAGACATTTTTGCCGCAAACTTTTCAAGTGCAACCTGAAAACGTTCATAAGCAAACGGCTTTATTAAATAGTCAATCACGCCAAGATGCATAGTGTTTTCCAAAGTTGCGGTATCATTTGCAGCTGTTACCATTATAACTTCTGTATTAAATTTCTTTTCACGTATCAGCTTAAGAGTTTCAATTCCGTCCATGAATGGCATGTATACATCCATAATTATAAGATCAACTTTGCCAGTTGCAAGATAATCAAGAGCTTCCTGCCCATTTCTGCACGAACCACACACAGAAAACTGTTTATTTCTGCGAACATACTGTTCGTTTATCATTGCAACCATTGGATCATCTTCTACAATTAAAACACTATAAGACATACCTTCTCCTGCGCTTTAGCACTGTTTAAAGCTTACTATAAAACACGTTCCTGTTCCAGTCTGAGATTCAAAAGAAATTTTTCCTCCAAGACTTTCAACCAGTTGCTTCGTGTGATACAGTCCAACACCACGTCCTGTTCCTTTTGTTGAAAAACCATTTTCAAATACTTTTTCTTTTATGTCATCGGGAATACCGCAACCTTTATCAGTTACCGTAATTAATAACTCCCCAGGTTTTGTAAATGCACCAAAAATCAATTCTCTTCCAGCTGGATTGCATACACTATCAAGAGAAATTTTCATGTTCATAGAATCCAAGGCGTTGTCTATAAGATTTCCAACAATTGTCACAAGAGCTTCCGATGGTAACTGAATGTCTGCATCCTTAAAATGAATTCCTTCTTTTAATACAAACTTTACGTTACATTCTGAAGCACGGGCAATCTTACCAATAAGCAGAGCCGCAAAAGATGGATTGTCAACAGAATGCATAACTTTACTTAAAGTTTCCCTCTGAATAATTGAAATGTTTTCTATATATGATACAGCTTTGTCATATTCTCCAATCTGAATTAATCCAAGAATAACGTGCAGTTTATTTGTAAAATCATGATTGTTTGCCCGCATGGAATCAACCAGATATTTTGTGCCAGACAAATCTTCCATGAGCTTTATATATTCCGTGCGGTCATGAAGAATTGCAACAGCTCCGTTAATTTCAGAACCTTTCATTACAGGAATGCAGTCCAAAAGAAGATCTGTACCGCTGTTTGTTTTTTCCTGAATGCCGAATGTACTCTGACCTGTTTTAATAGTATTACACAAAAACTTTTCTACAAAAACCTTTTCATTAATAAGATTTATTTTTTCATTTGCGTCACAGTCGAGAATTTTCTTTGCAACAGCATTCATAAATTGAACATTCTTTTCATCATCAACCGCAATAATACCGTCATGTATTGATTCCAGAATATTATCGCGGATAGTAAACATTGAAGAAAATGTATCTGGCTCATATCCAAGAAGTTTCTGTTTTATGCGTCTAGAAAATGTACCTGAAATTACAATCTCAATCAGAATTGCAGCAATGGTTACGGCAATAAAAAGAAGTATTGTTTTTTCTGTTACAGAATGAATGGAGGTCTTTAAGATTATGGTCATTATAAAACCGCAGTAATCTCCATTTTCATCATATATAGCAGCATACGTTCTTCGCTGAGGACCAGAAGGACCGTTTTCATCTACAACGTGAAAGCCTTTTTTATTTTCCTGCAAATCTGGAAATGTTCCATCAAACTCAGTTCCAATCAAATTATTATTTGTGTGATACAGGCGGACATTTTTAGAATCTACTATTGATATAACATCAACATTCGGCAGCTCATTACACACAGAATTAAAATATGAACAAAAGTCTTTATCTGATAGATTTTTTGTAAAGCTATACAGACGGGAAATTAAATCGGCAGTGTTAAGTAAATTCTGATCAACAGCCTGAGCATTTGCATTCAAGTTTATATAAGCACCGCCCAAACTTAACAAAATAGTAATTACAACTATCAAAAACAAATGAGTTCTCTGCATTTCTTTTCGAATTGTATTAAGAGAACCTTTCTTAGCAATCTTTGAATTCTTCACTCTTTTACTATAGCAGATTTTCAATTTTCAAAAACCTTTTTTAAATAAAAAAAACATGCAAAATCATAGAAATTATTTTTTATATTTCAAAAAAATTGTAATTTTTCTGCAACACAGTATGATAAAAACTGTAAAAAATAAAAGCAGAAGTTTGAACTTCTGCTTGGAGGAAAAAATGGGATCTTTATTTGAGACTGCAATGCTGGTATGCTTTGGCTTTTCTTGGCCACTGAATGTAATAAAAGCATATAAAGCTAAATCGGCAAAAGGAACAAGCCTTGCTTTTATCCTTTTGATTATAACTGGCTATCTGGCTGGCATTACGGCAAAATTCATGAATCATCAGATGAATTATGTTTTGTTCGTATATTTCTTAAATCTTGTAATAGTGCTTACAAATTTAGCTGTATATTTTAGAAACCGTTCATTAGATAGGAGGACAGAGACTATGTTCAGAACAAACAATGAAGAAAGTGATGCAGTAATCCTTTTCGGAGGTGCTGTAGACAAAGAGATTCCTGTTGCAGAAATTGCACAGAACTACGAGTTTAACTTCAAGATGTACAACAGAAGTTCTTACAATCTTTCTCTCAAAGATGCAAAAAAGACATTCTCTGAGCAGGTAGAAGCACTTCATCCAGAAGCTGTTATTATTCACCTCGGAGTAGATGACGTAGACCTGTTCAAAAGAAACTCAGCAGAATTTGACATCAAATACATTGACTTGATTTCATTCATTAAGCAGACAAATAAAGAAAGAAGAATTGCTCTTGTTTCTAACATTGACAGCACAAATCGTCATGCATTTGATGAAATGAACCGTCACATTAAGGCAATTGCAGATTCAGAACACTGTGTATTTGTAGACATTGACAATGCAAAACTCTGGAATCCAGAGAGCACAAAAGAACTTATGTCTTTCATGTACAATCTTGGATTTGACCAGCCACTTAATATTAAAAAGCCACTTGGCGACATTTCAGAAATCTTGTACAGCTATGCTTACCAGAACGGCATTCTTCATGCTGTTGAAAGCAAGGCTGTATAAAATAAGAAAATCAGTTTTTCAAACAACTCTTTTCATTATCCTTTTGCCGTTCATTTCTGTAAGAGATGAACGGCTTTTTTTATTCTTTTTATATTTTGTGAAATATGAGAGATGTATTTATTCCACCGAAAGCAAAATTATTTGACATAGTATAGTCAGCACCGATTATTCGCCCCTCACCTTTTATATAATCCAAAGCACCACATTCATCGTCAACCTTTTCTAGATTTAACGTAGGATGAAACCATCCTTCTCTCATCATATTTACAGTGCACCAGGCTTCTATACAGCCACAAGCTCCAAGAGTATGTCCAATATAACTCTTTGTAGAACTTATTGGCACAGCTCTGTTAAATACAGAATATGTTGCCTGAGTTTCAGCTATATCACCAGCATGCGTTGCAGTACCATGAGCATTTATATATGCAATGCTATTTTTATCAATGCCAGCATCCTGAATGGCAAGTTCCATAGCTTGTGCCATAGTCTCACGGTTAGGATTTGTAATATGAGTACCATCTGCATTAGTACCAAAACCAGCAATCTCTGCATATATCGTTGCACCTCGATTAACAGCGTGCTCCATATCTTCCAAAATCAAAGTTCCTGCACCTTCTCCAATTACAAGCCCATCACGATTCTTATCAAATGGACGAGGTTCTTTTTCTGGCTGCTCATTTAGAATTGCAGTTGCTCCCATTGTATCAAAAACAGCAGCATCTGGAGAAACCAATTCCTCTGCACCGCCGGCAATCATTATATCCTGCATACCGTTTGCAATTGCTTCATACGCATAGCCAATAGATTGACTACCAGAAGTACAAGCAGTATTCGTTGTAATAATTCTACCACGAATTCCATAATACACACTTAGATTTGCAGCGCAAGTCTGTGGCATACATTTTATATAAGTCTGGGAATCTATTTTTGAAGTATCATGATTTGCAATCATTGCATAAAGACTTACAATAGAATCCATGCTTCCCATGCAAGAACCGTAAGCAATCCCTGTTCTTCCATTTTGCAATTCATCAGAGGCGATTCCTTCTTCATTCATAAGCCCAGCACACTTTAATGCTTTATCTGTTGCCACCAAAGAAAGTAAAGCAACCCTACCCATTCCACGAATCTTTTTACGTGGATAAGAAGGCAAGTTTTTAGTATACGGACAGGCCAATCTTGTATTCATCAATGGGAAAACATCCCAGTCTTTCATGTATACAATGCAGTTTTTTCCA
>CACXDK010000161.1 GCA_902766345.1 uncultured Spirochaetaceae bacterium
AAGCTCAAGGAAATACGCATGCAGCCAAAGATAGGCTCAGGCGATCTTGACACGAAAGCAAAGCATGTTCAGGAATTCTTAAACGAGGGCGATAAGGTAAAAGTTACCATCCGTTTCCGCGGACGCGAACTTGCACACACAGAACTCGGTTACGATGTACTGAAAGAGGTTGAAAAGAGGCTTACCGAAGGCTCTTATGTCATTGAAAAGCCGGCCATGATGGACGGTCGTTTTATGTCTATGACATTAGGCTCAAAAGCCAAAAAGTAGAGGTTTTTTATTATGCCTAAGATGAAAACAAAGAAGTCTGCTGCAAAAAGATACAGTCTTACTGGCAGCGGAAAAGTAAAGTACAAGAAAATGAATCTTCGTCATATCTTGACAAAGAGATCACCAAAGCGCAAGATGCATCTTCGCCATGCTGGTATTCTTTCTGAAGACTCAGCAAAGAGAATTCGTAAGCAGATGTTGCCTTACGGTTGATAGGAGATAACGTATGTCAAGAGCTATTGATGGAACAAAAAGAAAGAACCGCCGTGTAAAGATCTTAAAGCTTGCTAAAGGTTTTTACGGCGACAGAAAATCAAACTACAAGGCTGCTAAAGATGCAGTTGTAAAGGCACTCGATCACGCTTATTCTGGACGTAAGAATAAGAAGAGAGATTACCGTGCATTGTGGATTGCTCGTATTAATGCTGCTGTAAGAGATCAGGGCATTACATACAGCCGTTTTATTGACGGTCTTACAAAAGCTGGTGTTACTCTCAACCGCAAAGCATTGAGCAACATGTCTATTGAAGACCCAGTTGCATTCAAGGCTGTTGTTGAAGTAGCAAAGAATGCTATAAAGGCATAAGGATATAAGTATGATTTCTCTCGATCAAGTTTTGATGTTGCAGAAAAAGGTAGAAACTGCTGTTGAAAAGATTTCCTTTCTTAAGGGGCAGATTGAACAGCTGAAATCTGAAAACGATGCTTTGCACACAAAATGTGCTGAGCTCACAAAAGCGTTGGATGAGAAAACGGAGTTAGTTTCTTCCCTTGAATCAAATCAGGGCAAGATCGAGGAAGGTATCCTAAGTGCACTGAACCGTCTTGATACAGTGGAAAACTCACTTTTGGACGGTTCAGTTGAAAAAGCTTCTGATGAAGAAGTTTCTGAAGTTACTTCTGAGGAAACAATTTCTAACGAAGCACAGCCTGAAGTTTCATTTGACCAGCAGGCACCTCTGACTTCTGAACAGTCAGAAAATAATGAACAGCAGACAGAACAGTCTGAACCTGCCCCACAGCAGCAGGAACCATTCAGATACGAAATAGTACCAGACGAAGAAGAAAACGCAGACGAAGATAATTCTTCTGAAGAAAACTCTCCACAGGCATCTGAAAATAATGCAGATTCCTTAAACGGACAGTTTGATATTTTTTAATATGGGAATGTCTCCATGGGAAGACTCCAGATTGATATTTTAGGTACATCTTTCGCTGTACAAGCCAGCGAAGATGATGTCTATCTTAAAAAGTTACTTTCTTACTACACTCAAATTACAGAATCCATCAAAAAATCGAACAGTCTAAAAGATCCTTTACAAGTAAGCATTATGGCGGGGATTACTCTTGTAGACGAACTTTACAAAGAAAAACAGAAAAACCTGTCATATTCAAAAGCCTTGAACAATTCAAATGATGCAGAGGCAGAACGCCTTACTGTTGAAATGATAAAACAAATAGATAAAGTACTTTCTTAATTACTATGCCTTCATTTTCAATTTGGGTAGATGCAGATTCCTGCCAGTCAAAAGCAAGAAACATACTCCTTAACACAGCACTTAAATACAATATTCCTGTTTTCTATGTTGCAAACAGACCTATTCCCTTTTCAATCGAAAGCAGTCTTTTTAAGATGATTGTATGTGAAAAAAAGAAAGATGAAGCGGATTCCTACATAGAAGAGCATTGTTCACTAAACGACATAACAATAACAAGAGACTTACTTCTTGCCCAAAAGCTGTTAAACAAAGACAGAACAGCTATAAACGACAGAGGCATTATTTTTACACAGAAAACACTTGAAAAAATGCTGAAAGAACGAGAACTTAGCATGCAGATGGCAGCACTAGGAATTCGCAATGGAAAAAGTTTTAGCACATATACAAGTGCGGATCTTGAAAACTTTTCTAAAACACTAGCACGACTTGTTCAAGAAAAAACAGATAACTGTTAACTTGTAACCAATTCCTTAACTCAAATCCCTGTTAATTGCTTCAATACGATCTATCACCTGAAAGAAAGCTTCTACAATTTCAGGGTCAAACTGATGACCAGATTCTTTTGAAATTTCTTTAAGGGTATAATCCAGTGGCCACGAATCTTTATAGACACGCCTGTGACGAAGGGCATCATAAACATCTGCGAGAGACACAATACGGGCAGCAAGAGGAATATCAGCACCAACAAGTTTTTGGCTATTACCTACAGGAACTTTTGTTTCTGGAATATATTCCATGTAATCAAAGTTTTCAGGATATCCCTTAAAACCACCGTCCCAACGGTCATGATGGTGAAGACATACATCAAACGCCATTTTATCAAGTTCGCTTTCGGCAGGAGTAAAAATCTGAGCACCAATACAGATGTGTCCACGCATTACAGCACGTTCATCATCATCAAGAATGCCCTGCTTTTTCAAAACTTTATCAGCAACAGCAACCTTTCCAACATCATGACACTTTGCGGCAAGCTTCAAGTTATCGCGGAACTTATTACGTTCAGCTTCAGGGATATGCTTGTTCGCAGCATAGCGGTCATATATTTCAAGAGAGAAACAGGAAACTCTTTCAACATGAGCACCAGTTTCGCGAGGGTCGCGATAGTTTGCCATTTTTACAAGACGCTCAACAAGCTGTTTTGTAAGATATGCATACTCATAAATCTGAACAACGCTCGCTGCAAAATAAGAAACGTAAAACTCAGCTTCTTCCGAAAAAGGAATT
>CACXDK010000162.1 GCA_902766345.1 uncultured Spirochaetaceae bacterium
GGGGACTTGGTGTTAGTGCAAAAGAACCTCTTTATGTTGCGGCAATCGATAAGCAGAAGAATCTTGTTGTGTTGGGTAAAGACAGTGACTTGTTCTGTGATGGATTGATTGCAGAAGACCTTGTGTGGCCGGCAGATTATGATCCTTGCTGTGAGTTTTCTGCTTCCGTAAAGATACGTCTTGCTTCTAAGCCTGTAACCGCACGCCTGATGCCTCATGAAAACAATACTTATAAAGTTCTGTTTGATGAGCCTCAGAGGGCTGTTGCACCAGGGCAGTCTGTAGTATTTTATAAAGATGGAGTTACATGTGGTGGTGGCATTATTGCTTCTGCCATAAATTCTAAGCAGTAAAAAAAATATCAGTTTACGTCTATGTTATATGTAATGGAAGTTGTTGCTCCTAATATATCATAAAGCGTAACTGATAATGTGCTGTGACCTTTTGTCAGTCGTACAACGGCAAGCAGATGCCTTTTTGCATCTGGATATATTTTCTTAACATCATAATTACTGTTGCCCACAGCACAAAGCTTTCCGTTGTGCGATTCCAACTTGTCATACAGAATGTTTTCTACCGTAGTGCCGTTAATTGACACATTAGTCTTGTACGGCATTGCAATTTCCTGACGTGTATGGTACAGCGAATAAGTTCCGCTTGCAAAGTTTCTTTCGTTTAAAAGATAGTGCACTTTTCCGTCTTTGTCTTCAAGAGACAGTTCTCCGATTGTCAGCTGTAATTCTTTTCCTATGCGTGGCATGAGCAGGCGTGGATTTATTACTGTCTTATTTTTTGTATCAATGACTTTAAATTCCATGCAGCTTTGACCTTCCTGCCAGCCAGAATTGCCGCTTTGTCCGATCCGTGTGCCAGTCGAAATGTCCTGTTCAATGCCTGAAATTAAACCTTCTTCTTCAAGATTTCCGTATACAGTCTGCAAACCGTTGTTGTGCGCTACGATAACTGCATTGCCTAAAGGAGATTCAAACCATCCAGTTTCATTGTTGTGCTCTGAAAGTATGATTGCAATAGTTCCTTTATCTGTAGATTTTATATCAGAAGGTTCGTTAAAAATAAGTGAAGTTCCTAACTGTTCACCTCTTAGCTGTCCAAAATAAGAAAAGAAAGAATTTGCTTCGGTTTCGTTCTGTGGCCAGTCAAATGCAATAAGACATCCTACAGCAAGGATTGAAAATGCTGTTACTGCTGCAATTTTTTTTATGTTCATATAATCTCCTTAATGTATATGTCTTAGTTTTTGGAAATTGTCAGTCTGAAAATCTTATTATCTTTACCAAGAAACAGTTTGTTCCCTTTGAGCTGCATGAATGTATAGTTTGCGTCAAAGGTGAATTTTCCTGCAACATGGTTGAAAGGCTCAATTATTGTTACTGTATAAGAATTGTTTTCATGGCTTAATACAAAGACAAGATCTTCTTCTGTAGATTCTTCAATCTGAGATATAAAGCCTGAGATTGGAATGTGTGCACTTTTTTGAGTATTCAGGTTAACAATGCCAATGCCACCGTTATAATTGTAGTAAACAGTGTCTGAAGCATCATTGAAAGTAACGGCAACTTGTTTTGCAAAATCTTTTGGAAGATATTCATGAAAAATAATCTTACTGTGTTCACCGTTTTTTTCAGAAACAACGAATCTCTGTTGTTTTTGTCCGCTTACACAGGCAATGTATTTACCGTTCTTGGAAATTCCGGCTCCAAGGATGATTTCTATTTCACTTCCGCCTGGAAAATACTGCTGGTCAATGTCTCCGTCTTTATTGAATGAAATTATAAGTCCATCTGAAAAACCTACTACAGTTCCAGCCTTAGAAGAATCAAAAGCTGTAATTGGCGCATAATATTCATAGTCCCACTTTTTTGTGCCGTCTATTTCAAATTCTGCAATTGATGTTCCACCTGGTAGGAACATGTAAATTCTGTCTTCATCAAAATATGGAAAACCAGGAGCATTTATGGTTCCAGCTTTTTCTTTATCTGTTGTAAGAATCTCAGTTTCTTTATTGTCTGCACCGTAGATTGTGTAATATGTATCGGATATTGTTGCATTATAAGGATACGGAATTGCACTTATGACTCTGCCGTCTTCTGTAAAATATCCGATTGTCTGCCCCAGACGGAATGGAATGAGTTCGTCGGAGTCTTTTTTTTCTTGTATTCTGTCTATGCTTACAGCCCAGTCTGGTGTTAAATGTAATTCATGTCCTAGAGGTTTTAGACTGACAATTATATATATAAAGAAAAAAGCTGAAAGACCTACTATTAATTTGAATGGTTTCTTGTTTTGCATATTGTACTATAGTAGTAAATAGATAAAAATTTAGCAAGCATATATTATATTATCTTAAATGCAAGTATTATTTTCTAACTCTTGACAAAATACCGCTAACAATGCAAAATTATGCAAGGTATATCAAAGAGATTACATATTAAGGAAACGATTGTGGAAGACAATATTCTTACTATTGATGAAGTTGCCAAATACCTTCGCGTTAGCGAAAGGACTGTATATGAATGGGCTCAGAAGGGCGAGATTCCAAGCGGAAAGATTGGAACTGTCTGGCGTTTTAAGAAATCTGAGATAGAAAAATGGGTGAATGACCGCCTTGGTTCATCTAAAGCTGATGTTGTAGATGTTTCTGTTCAGCTTAAAAACATTCTTTCACCAGATAGAATTGTATTTTTAAATCATACAACAAAACATGATGCTCTTATTCAGCTTACTGATAATCTTTCTACTGCACCACAGGTAAAAGATGCCGCAGAATTGCAGAAGGAAATTCTTAAGCGTGAAAGCCTTATGTCTACTTCTGTTGGACGAGGCATTGCAATTCCACATGTTCGTCTTGCAAGCGTTACAGACCTTGTACTTTCTGTAGGTATTTCAAAGGTTGACATTATTGACTTTGAACCAGTAGATGATGTTCCCGTTCGTCTTTTGTTTATGATTGCTGCTGCTTACAACCAGCATACTTATTATCTGCAGACACTTTCATTCTTTAGTTCTAAGATGAGAAACTCAGAGCTTAAGGATTCTCTTTTGTCTGTAGATAACGCTTTGGATGCATATAATCTTCTTGTAAAATAGCAGACAGCCAATAGCTAATAGAACAGGACGGGAATCCATTTGGAAATATCGTCCTGTTCCTGTGCAATCATGCCCCAAGTAATTCCGCTTGCGGTTGTTTCTCCCATAAGATATTCTTTGCCGTTTGCAGTAAAGCTGTGCCCTGGATGTGTTGATACCAATCCTGCAACGGCATGACTGAATTCTTTGCTGATAAACATAATGCTATCCATGTTCATGTTTTTCAGCAGGACAGAAAGAAGCATGCTTCTTGAATCGCAATCACTTCCTCCACCTAATATAATAGAAGGAAGTGATGCAAAATCACTCGAAGTCTTTTCCCTTTCATATTTCATGCCCTGTGTCCAAGTTAGTAACTTTTGAGCTAAATCTGTGTCATCTGTGCAATATGGATTTATTTCATTAAAAATGTCAAAAGAAACCCTGTTCAATCTTTTGAAAGAGTCTCTAAATATCATTCTGTAATAGCGAGTCCAGGCTTCCTGCCATAAAGGACTGTTTGCGTACAATTTAAGTACATTATATTCACGCTCTATAAGGTATTCGTTTGCATCTTTGTCAGATTGCCTTATAGAGCTTTTTATTTCCTTTCCGTCAATTTTCAGCGTAACAGGTATGAAGTTTTCTGAGTCTGGAAATGCATAATGAGTGATTGGTCCTGCTTCGTAATAACTGCCGAAATCTATGCAAAGTCCGTCAATGACGCTTAGAATGAAATCACCGTATGCACTGAAGTGACTTTGTTCAGTCCACACTAGCATTATTAAAATTCCTTCCTCTTCTGGCAGGGAAACTGCTACAGCGTATCCTGCATTTGCTATTTGCCCAAGATAATTTGAATACGTTGCCAATGCAATGTCCTGATTGCGCCATTTAAATGTTTCAATTTCATTTTGGGCTTTTATTCTTTTAAA
>CACXDK010000163.1 GCA_902766345.1 uncultured Spirochaetaceae bacterium
AATAAGAACTGGAGGATTTTCAAAATGACAATGAAAAATGCAAATGATGTGGGAAGAGTTATTGTTATGGTAACTCTGCTTTTTATTCTTACAATATTCCTGATGCCAATGCTTTACGGCATATCAGGATCTCTCAAAAGTAAGGAACAGCTTTCATCGCTTAACCTTTCTCCAATTCCGAAATCTCCGAAAAAATTCAATTACAACGGCAAAGATTGTGAGATATTCATTGTTCCTATAAATGGGGAAAAGAAATCATTGGCCATCGTAAAAAAAGGAAGGGATGAATCTGTTTTCATAGATCCTGAGAGTATTACTTCAGGAGAAATTGTATGGAAGGGCAAGTGGCGTACTTTAGAAAATGAGTGGCAAACAGACTTACAGATTCAGAACTATGTAAAAGGCTGGAATGCCATAAATTTTATGAGGCTTTTTAAGAACACAGTGTTCTATGCTATAATTACGACATTCGGAACACTTCTATCTTCAACTTTCGTTGCTTACGGTTTCTCTAGGTTCAGTTTTCCAGGCAAGAACAAATTCTTTATGATTCTTATTGCAACAATAGTACTACCAAGCGCTGTAACGCTTATTCCGATATATACAATCTTTTACAAACTCGGTTGGGTGGGAACATGGCTTCCTCTTGTAGTGCCACATTTTTTTGCAAATGCCTACAATGTATTCCTACTCAGACAGTTTATGCTTGGAATTCCAAAGGAAATGGATGAAGCAGCAAGAATTGATGGATGTGGACCTGTTGCAACTCTATACAGAATAATTCTTCCACAGTGCATTCCTGCCGTCATTTCAGTAGGATTATTTCATTTTTTCTGGGCATGGAATGACTTCTTTAATCCGCTCCTATATCTTGCAGGACATCCAGAAAAGTATCCGATAAGCATAGGTTTATCTTCATTCAGCAATATGTATTCTACAGAAACACATCTTGTTCAAGCTGTCAGCATGATAGCCTGCATATTGCCGTTTATAATCTTTGTAATTGCACAGAAATTCTTTATAGAAGGTGTTGTAGTATCTGGCGTTGAAAAATAAATACATAGTTTTTATAAACTACATCGCAAATATCACAAATCCGACGGTTATAACCGTCGGAAAACTTCAGTTATAACCTATGGAATCTCAAAAAACTTAAGTTTTTCCAGTCCCAACATTGTTTTGTTTCAGAATTCTTGCTATAATTATAAAGGGGTAAGTCAGTGTTTGAGAATTGTGAAATTTTAAATAACCAAGCAATAGAATTAGCCTCTCACGGAGAATACGAAGAAGCAATTGCCTGTTTTAAAAGAGCGATTACTATGGAAAAGGATAATTATCTTCTTTGGTATAATCTCGGTATAACTTACAGAGATGCAGGAGATCTTGAAGCTGCAACGGCAGCTCTGCAAAAGGCATATCTAATTAAGCCAGAAGATGAATCTCTTCTAGAATCTCTAACTACAATATATTATACACTGGAAAATTTTCCAGAAGCTTTCAAATATGCTTCCGAAGCTCTTTCTATAAATCAGGACAATTACAGAGTCTGGAACACATTGGGCGTACTGTATTTCAACCAGTCTGATTATGAAACAGCAAGTGAAGCTTTTGAACAGGCAGTAGCACGTAATCCATATTATTACGATGCACTGTATAATCTGAGAGACTGCTATGAGGAACTTGGAAACACCACTGGTGCAGACGAGTGTGAAAAAAGAATGAAGGAGCTTCCGTTCCACGATTAAAGTATGTACAGAAGAGTAATGATAGTTTCGGTGCAGGATGATAATTCAGCTTCAGTTCTGCCAGTAATAAATGATGAATGTGCAAAATGTGCTAGCGGCTGTTCCAAAAGAGGTTTACAGTTTACAGCAAAAAATCCGCAAAATTTTTCTATTAGAACAGGAAGTATTGTTGCGGTATCGACACCAAAGAGTAAACAGGCTCTAGAAGGAATTCTTTCTTTGGTTGTTCCTTTTTTAAGTGCAATATGCGGTTATTTTGTAATGCCTGCAGGAGATGGGGCAAAAGCTGTTGGAGTGCTTCTTTTTCTTACACTGTCATCAGCTTTAGTTCTATTTATAAACAGAAGGATTCCAGAATTTTCAAAGCCTGAAATCATAGAAATCTTACAGCCGTAAAATATGATACCTATAAATCAGAGAGCTTGTTATTGACCAAAATCTATTATAATGGGAAAATAGAACGTTATGAGTAAATATATCCTTGTTACCAGTGGAGTTTGTTCCAGTTTAGGAAAAGGCGTTGCTGCAAGTACTATTGGAAGTCTTCTTGAATGCAGCGGACTTAAGATTGCAATGTTAAAATGTGATCCTTACATTAATGTGGATGCTGGAAATATAAGTCCATACCAGCATGGTGAAGTTTATGTTACAGAAGACGGTGCAGAAACCGATCTTGACTTAGGAAATTTCAGCAGATTCACCAGCATAAAACTCTCTAACGAAAACTGCATTTCCATTGGAAAGGTATATGAAAATGTCATCAGAAATGAACGTGCAGGAAGATACAATGGAAGAACTGTACAGGTCATTCCTCATATTACAGATGAAATAAAGCGATGTATTCGCCACCTGGGTGATACATCAAAAGCAGATGTTGTAATTGTTGAAATTGGTGGTACGGTAGGAGATATTGAGGCAGTTCCTTATATGGAAGCTATACGCCAATTAATCCGAGAAGTCGGTAAAAATAATGCAATCAGCATACATCTTACACTTATTCCTGTTATTACAGGAGGCGAACTAAAATCAAAGCCTACACAGCATTCTGTAAAGCAATTACAGGAACTTGGTGTTCAACCAGATATATTACTTTGCCGTTGTGAAGCTCCTGTTGATGAGTCCATGAAAAAAAAGATTGCTTTATTCTGTAATGTTTCAGAAGGGGCTGTCTTTATTTCTCCAGACGTAAAAAAATCTATTTATGAACTGCCAATAATTTTCCATGAACAGCAGTTGGATAAAAAAATAAATGAAAAGCTTTCATTAGGTAATCGTACAACAGATATTCGCCAATGGACTAATTTTATTGAAAAACTTAATAATCCTTCTAAAAATGTATGTATAGGAATGGTTGGTAAAAAAGATTATCTAGATAATTGCTATAAATCAGTTCAGGAATCCCTGTTTCATGCTGCGGTTACAGGAAATAATGCAGCAATTACAATCAAAAAAATTGATGCCGAAACATTGGAAGATGCAAAAAACTTTGATGAAATCTTCAAAACTGTTGATGGCATTGTAATTCCTGGCAATTATGGACAAAGAGGATTCCTTGGATTACTTTCTACCGTAAAATATGCCCGAGAGCATAAAATTCCATACTTAGGCATAGATCTTGGAATGCAGCTGATGGCAATTGAT
>CACXDK010000164.1 GCA_902766345.1 uncultured Spirochaetaceae bacterium
CCTGAGCAGAAGGAAGTTCTTTCAATTGTGCATAATTACGGCTCATTATTTATTGGTCACAATTCAGCAGAAGTATTCGGAGATTATGCAGCAGGATTGAACCACACTCTTCCAACATCCGGCAGTGCCCGCTTTACAGGCGGACTTTCTGTGCGTGTGTTCTTGAAGACTGTAACAACATTAAGAACTATTGCAGGAAGCAAAGGCGGCATTGAGTCTGCAAAGGCAGCTGTAGAGCTGGGTAATGCAGAAGGCCTTAAAGCACATGCTAATTCTGCAAAATTAAGATTGGATTCTTTTTTGAATGCCTAACTGGAGTAAATGAAATGAAAATATGTAAATTAGGTGAAGAAGTTCTCAGACAGAAATGTGAGCCTGTAAAACCAGAAGAAATAAATGAGGAATTCCGTGCACTTCTTAATGAAATGTTTGAAACAATGATAAGTGCAAATGGCGTTGGGCTTGCAGCTCCTCAGGTTGGCATTGCAAAACGATTTTTTGTCATAATGGCTGATGATGATGTCCGCAGGGTTTTTATTAATCCTGAAATCATAAAGACTTCTGATGATCTTGTAGATTATGAAGAAGGATGTCTTTCAATTCCAGGTGTTTATGAAAACATCCAGAGACCTTCTACAATTACAGTTTCTGCATTAAACGAAAATGGAAAGCGTTTTGTAATTGAAGATGCAAAAGATTTACTTGCACGCGTTATTCAGCATGAAAATGATCACTTGAATGGTGTACTGTACATTGACAGGGGCGACAAAGAATTTGCTGAAAAAACAGCGGAACAGTTTAAGCGCCGTGCCGAACGTGCTGCAAAAAAAGAAGCTGCAAAAGCTGCAAAAAAAAGAAGCATAGAAGCAAAAATTGCAGCAAAAGCAGAAAAAAAGGAAAATAAATGCTAAGAGTCATATACGGAGGAAGCCCCGCAGCTTCTGCAAAATCTCTTGAACTCATCCTCAAAGACAGTGCGATGTCTATGAATTCTTCTGTGCAGGAAGAACAATACAAGATTGTAGGCATCCTCACGAACCCACCTTCAGCACAGGGAAGACATAAAGATCTCATTCCAACAGACGTTGCAAGATATGTAAATATCTGGAATGAGGCACGTGAAGATAATATAAAAATTCTTACACCGGAGCACATAAAAGCACCGGAGCGCGAAGAACTTGCAGCCTTGCAGCCAGATATATACGTTTGCTTTGCTTATGGTCACATCTTGGGCCCAAAGTTCTTTTCACTGTTCAAGCATGGTGGCATAAACCTGCACCCTTCTCTGTTGCCAAAGTATAGAGGTGCAACGCCTGTAAATGCAGCCATTCTTAATCAGGATTCTGAAACCGGCTTTTCAATTCAGAAGATGGCACTGGGCATTGATGAAGGGGATGTCATTTATGAAGAACGCATAGGTCTTGCAGGTACAGAAACCGCAGAACTTTTATTAAACAAGACTGCCCTCTACGGTGCTATTGCAATTACAAATATTCTTCGCCAGACTGCACGTACAGGAAGATTGCCAGATGCAACTCCACAGGAAGGCACTCCAAGCTACTGTACAATAATAAAAAAAGAAGACGGCAAGATTAACTGGAAAGATTCTGCCGAAAAGATTGACGCACAGATAAGGGCATACACTCCATGGCCAGGATGCTTTACAACTGCCAATGGAGTTCAGCTTAGAATTCTAAAAGGTGCTGCTGCATCAAAAATTGCAGCACAGGATAATGCAATCCCTAAAAATACAAATGCCGTCCCAGGCACTGTATTGTCGTATGCAAAGCATAGAGGCATACTCATACAGACAGGAGACGGCATTTTGATTGCGACTGAATTGCAGTGGCAGGCAAAGAAAGCCATGGATTATAAATCATTCATGAACGGAAGCAGAAACTTTATAGGCTCTGTTTTAGAATAGAATTATTGTTTTACAAGGAAATATACGATGGATAAAAAATCAGGTTTTAACTTTAAAGAACAGATAGACAATCTTTCAAATGGCGGAAAGCCTTTGGTACTTACAGTAATAATAACCTTTATTGTAATGTTTGCCGCATGTCTTGCAGTATTCTTTCTTCAAGTACGCGGAGCTGAACAGGTCATGGTTCCAAATGTTGTAGGAAAAACCCTTACAACAGCACTGCTTGAAATGCAGCAGAAAGAACTGTATGCAAAAATCAACCTGCAATACTCAGAAATGCCTGGTGATATAAATACAATTCTTGCACAGAGTCCAGAAGCCGGAGCCATTGTAAAGGCATACCGTCGCGTTACACTTACAGTAAGCCGTGGTGTCGCAATTGACAGAATAGAAGACTATCAGGGACAGAACATTGACACAATCCTTCCTCGCCTTAGAACACTATTTGACGGCGACAACTCTTTAATAAAAATAGCACAGCCTGTTTACAAGCAGGATTCTAGCGAACAGGGAACAATTCTTGCTCAGTTCCCAGAAGCAGGAACTTACATTGCAGATGCCACAATGCTGTACTTTATTGTCAGCAGCGGTAACAAAGTTGAAATGGTTTCTGTTCCAGAAATAGAAGGCATGAATATAAAGCAGCTGTATAAGGCTATGGAAGATTCTAAACTTATC
>CACXDK010000165.1 GCA_902766345.1 uncultured Spirochaetaceae bacterium
TATGAACTAACGGACAATATAGTTCAGCTTTCTTTTACAACATCAGACATTATAAAAGAACAACTTGCACACATAAAAAGAGACGGCACAGATACTTACGACATTTCAAAACTGCAAGCAGTTTTTGCAAAAGCTTCAAGCGGTTTGTTTTTTTCACTTGAAGATTTAGAAACAGAAAAAAAGGAATACATTAGCGATTCTTTTGAAGAACAAGATGAAATTACCTCAATAAGAATAGAAATAAGTAGAATTAACGCTCTTATTCAATCATTTGATTCTATTATAATGCGGCAGTTCCAATTAAAAAAAATAATGGAAGACAGTCTTGATCACATTCCTACACAGGTGCAGGAAGAACTGTTTTCCATGGAAAGTACAATTCTTGAAACACAGCATCAGCTTTTAAACCTGCGTATGCTGCCACTGGATATAATTCTTGTTCCTCTTAAAAAGCAGATTGAGCAGGAAGCCATAAAATCACAGAAAAACGTTACTTTTGACATTCCACAAACATTCTTTCTTGTTGACAAAGTAATCCTTGAGCAGTTAAAAGATATTTTCCTGCATATTATACGCAACAGCATTGATCATGGTATTGAGCCAATCATGGAAAGAACGGAAGAAGGAAAAGCTCCGAATGGGCTCATATCAATTCACGCAACTCATGTTGCTAATTATATAAAAATCACAATAAGTGATGATGGACGGGGTATTCAATATGACAGTGTAAGAGCAAAAGCCATGGAATTGTACCCTGCAGAACGTGACAATATTGAAAATTACTCTGATACTGATTTACAGCAATATCTTTTCAGACCTGGTTTTACAACAAAAGAAAAGCCAACAATGCTTTCTGGCAGAGGTATAGGGCTTGATGTTGTAAGCAATGCAATTGAAGCAATCAAAGGAAAAATTCATCTTACCAGTACTTATGGAAAAGGAACATCTTTTGAACTAGTAATTCCTCTTACCCTTGCAACACAGCAGGGACTATTCATAAAATCTGGCAACATGAAATTCATGATACCGTCAAACTATATTTATGAAATACTTGATGCACAGGCAGTTACTAAGACAGTCATTCAGGAACAGACTTTCTTACAGTTACAAAATCATCTTATTCCAGTATATTATCTTTCCTCTATATTAAACACTAACAGTGCCAGCTTAGAAACTTCTATAATAGTTGTTGAATTCCTTGAAACTCATATTGGAATTATTGTCGATGAAGTTGAACAGTATGAAACCGTTATTGTAAACCCGCTCCCTGAAATTCTAAAAAGCATGAATTCTCTACAGGGAATTGTTTTTGATGATAACTATGAAATTATTCCTATTCTAAGCATTCCTAATATCATGCAAAGATTAAAAGCCTTAGTTGCTTATGACATAAAAAAATACAATACAAAAAATCAGAAAAAGACAAGAACAGTACTTATTGTTGATGATTCTACAACAACAAGACAGATTGAGCAGGCAATTTTTGAAAGCTCTGGTTACATTGTAGAAACAGCAATAGACGGTATCGATGCTTTGGATATTCTAAAGAGTAAACATGTAGATGCAATTGTTACCGATATAAAAATGCCGAGAATGGACGGCAAGATGTTCTTAAACAATTTACGCAGAATGGAACAGTACAATAACATTCCAGATATTATTGTATCTGGCGTTTACGACAAAGAGGCTCAAGACTATTTCTTAAAAGCAGGAGCACAGGCATATATTGTAAAATCTGATTTCCAGCGTGGCAATTTGATTCAAGCTGTAAAGGAGTTGCTGAATGAGTAAGATACTGATTGCATTTGATTCACTGACATTACGATCTTTACTGAGACAGGAACTTGAAAATTCTGGCTTTGAAGTTCAGGAAGCTCAAGATGGTTTACAGGCACTGGAAAAGATTCATAACTGGCAACCGGATTGTATTCTCTTATATGTAAATCTGCCAACAATTGATGCATACACTCTTTGCCGCATAATAAAAAACACACCAGAGCTTGAAGACATACGCACAATAATCTGTACTCCAGAAGATTCCAATATATATTCATTCTGGACTTCTAACTGTAAAACAGATAGTTATTACTGCATGAATCCTGACGATACAGAAAGCCTGATTGTGGAAATTAATAAAGTTCTTGATAAAAAAGAATCAAAACCTCCTGTCGAAAAAGAAGAAGAGTTTTCTACAGAAAATATCGTCAAACAGATTATTGGAGCGGTTGATAAAGAATTATATGAATTATATGTCATACGCGGAGCCTACTATGCAACAAAGAAAGGTGTAGACATTTACATGCTCATTGACCTTATGATTGAAGTTCTCTACACAATTTATCAGTTTGATGCATTTGCAATCATAATCAATGACAATAAGCTTTTGGAAATATATAGAAAATCAACAGCTTTATCGCAAAAGGAATTTGATGAGTTTAAATATATTGCTCATTCTGACTTTCAAGAAAGAATTAACACAAGACTTTCGTATGATTGGAAACATTCTCAAATCATAACAAAAGAATTTGGTGATGAACAAAAAAAAGAAAGCCGCATAAAAAGCTACGAGTGTTTTCCTTTAAATAATAAAGAAGAAACTGAAGAAGATTTAATCTGTACAATACATATTGGCAGCACAAAGGAAACAGCTTTTAATATGCGTACCCGAGACAGAATTAATTTTTTCTGCTCGGTATATATAACGCTCATCCGAAAAGCAATATTGTACACAAGAATGAAAGAAACAGAGAATAAAATAAAAAAAGCGTTCTCAAGATTTCTTCCTCCGACAGTAATTGATAATATCATTTCAGAAGAAAACTCTGCTATTCCTCAAATTGGAGAAAAGAGACAGGTTGCTATTCTTATTGCAGACATTAGGGATTTTACATCAATAAGTGAAAAAAATACGCCAGAAACAATAGTTGACTTCCTTAATAATTATTTCACAACTATGGGGCAAATAATCATTAAGCATGGCGGAACTATAGATAAGTTTATGGGCGATTCAATCATGGCTCTTTTCGGTGCGCCAGAAAGTTATATTTATAACGGGAACCGTGCTGCCAATGCTGCGCTTGAAATGATTGAAGCCCTAAAGACGATTGATACAAGCAGCCTTAACATGGGCAACATAAAATTTAATATTGGCATTGGAATTCATTACGGGCAACCTATTGCGGGTTCAATAGGAAGTCAAGACAAAAGGGAATATACTGTTATTGGAGATGACGTAAATCTTGCTTCAAGAATTGAAGGTCTGACAAAATTGTATGGAGTGCCTATTATCATTACGGACTCTGTAAAAACAGACATTGACAATCTACAGAAAGACAAACACAACAATGAAAAACCAGATTCAGAAGAAGATACAATACCACATATAATACATCACATAGATAATGTAAAGGTAAAAGGCAAATCTAAATCTGTACGTATATACACGATTACACAAGATAAAAATCTTTATTCCGAAGACTTCTTAGAAAATTATAGCAAGGGGTTAAATCAGTATGAGATTGGAAATTTCTCAACTGCATTTGATTATTTTAGAAAGGCAGAAAAAATCTGTCCTACAAATATAGCCACAAAACGTCTATTAGAACGATGCACAACATATCAGACAAACAAGCCTGATAATTGGGATGGAGCGGTTGCTCTTACAACAAAGTAAAGGTTTACAATGAAACAGGATTTTTACAAGATAGATAATGACAAATTATTATTTCAACTCAAAAACATAGAGTTTTTTCCAAACCTTATATTTCTCACAGTAGCATGCATATATGTTTTTTATTTTGCAAAAGTTCCTTATGCACAACAAGGAACAATCTGGACTGTAAAATTTATTTTAATTACTCTTCTGACACTTATACTTTTCCAATTTATTATTGCTCCTCCATTAACATCGTTCTTGCTCTCAGAAACGAAAAATTTTCTTATAACAGAAAAAAATAACAGTCTTACAGCCAAAGAGCGTACTCGTTTTATAAAAAACTTGATGAGTAGACCTTTTCAGTTTACCCTGCACAGTACATATTTTAGTTGTACAGCAATGATTATTCATTTTTTTATTTTAATATTCTATTTACATTTAGATTTTGTAACGGCTTCTTTTATTACAGCATCTATTTTCTTTTCAGAAGCCATTACTACCGTAATAATCTATATATTTGCTGAAAACTTATGTTCAAGAAAAGCAAATGAATTAATGAAAGAAGAAATAGACAAAGATATAATCAACAGAGATAAATTTTATGGATTAAAATTATATCTAAGAATTTTTTTCCATATAATCATGCCATCTATAATGTCAACTCTTATACTCATTTTCTTTATAGGAAAAGAAATGAGTAAAGGAATATCAAAACAAGTCCTTTTTATTCAAGCATCTCAGATAGTTATATTTAACTTCGTTATTTGCTTTCTGCTTTCCTTTTTCTTTTATAGACATATAATAAAATCAAACAACAGTTCTGTACACGCACTAGAAAAGCTTACAAGTAACAATATAGAAAGTATAATCTCCTTTCCTGTTGATCTAGGTTATGAATTGGAATATAATATTTTCCAAACAAAAGAAATTATTACGTTCTGGCAAAATCTTGCTACAGATACAAACACGGCAAGCCGAAACATTCTTAAACAAACATCAGATCTTCTTTCTATGGCAAATGAAAATGCAACAACAACAACCATAGAATATGAAAAAATAAAAGACAACCTTGAATACATAACAAGCATAAAAAAATCAACAAAAAATATTACTGACAACATAAAAAATGTACATAATTCTGCAGAAAATACACAGTCCTCCATTTACGAGGCAATTGTATTACTTCAAGAAGAAATAAAAAAAATGACAATGATTACAAATGCAAACCTAATGACTATTACGGGCATAAAAAATCTCAACTCCAAGATTGAAGATGTGTGGGAAGTTATTAAGAAAATTGAACAGCTTGCAGAAAAAGATAAAATGATAGCATTTAATGCAGAATTAAAAATAAATGCAGCCGAAGAAGAAGGACAGAATTTCCACATCATTGCATATTCCTTGCGACGACTTGTAGCAACAATAAAATCTTCTGCTAAGGAAATAAAAGAAAGTCTTGAATCCATTCAGGAAACAGCAGACAATCTTATTATTACCAGTGAAGGCGGAACACAGCAAATTCGAAGTGGCAGTAATTTTTATACAGGCCTTGAAGAAAATTTCAAAGCAATGCTTACTTCCAGTGATATAACACTAGAAAGCGTTACATCCATCCTCGACATTGTAAACAGGCAATATGCAGCGTTCTTACAAATAAATGCAAGCCTTTTGCAAATGAGCGATGGTTTTGATCAGTTCTCAAATAATTCAAAACTTATACAGAAAGAGTCTGAAAAGCTAATAAAAAATGCAAATGAACTATATCATACTAACTTAAAAGCGGGGGCAAAATATGAATAAATCTTTTGAATCAGAAACATTCATAAAGTGCATTCCGTTCAATCTTTTGGAAGATATAATTATTTTTACATACGGAATTGTTTTTACAAAAGGAATTCGTCCTATTATTGTTCCAACAATAATATGCTCTATTATTGTTATTCTAATAGAAGAATTTGTAATAGAACTTCCATTACATAAGTTGATTACAAGAACAATCTCAAATGACATTGCATATAGTTGCACAAATTCAGAACTTGATAATCTTGAAAAAACAAATCTTATTCAACGCATAATGCGTATTCCTCTTTACAAAGGACTTGAGATTTACATGCTGTTTATCTGTAAAACAATTTCTTTGGCTGCCATTGAATACGTTTGTCTTGGATTAAATTTTAAAGCTGCTGTTGAATTCTTTTTTATTTGCACAGCTCTTTCATATATTACATTTACTGTTACAATTCATAAAATGCAAAAAATTTGTTCCAACACAACAATTAAAATTTCAGAATCAGGTATTGTCAGTTCGATCATAGACAAGCATCATTTTTTTGGATTATCACTTTTCAAATTGTTTTCTATTTATGTCATGTACTCCATCATAAATGAATGTCTATTTTTTATGATTGCAATCTTGATGGGATATACACTTTATACTATAATTCCAATTGCTCTAACTAATCTCATAGTACTAACAGTCTTTTCTTATTTCTTTTTTAGTAGAATAAAGTCGTATTCAACACAAATGACAGGAACATTAAATTCTATTACGCAAAATAAAATAAAGAAAACAGAACTACTTCCAAATGATTTTTCAACAGAAATATCATATTCAATGTATCTGCTTAATAAAACGATACTAACATTTAGAGAACTACTTGATAAAACAAATGATCTCAACAACATCATAAACGAATCTACAGGACAACTTTCATCGATTGCAAGTGAAACACAGGCAACCTCTATGGAGCAGTCTGCAACAACAAAAGAAATAACAACCACAATAAAAAATATTTTTGATAATTCAAAAATAATACAATCAAAAATTGATGAAGTCATTAATGTAGCAGACAAAACAGAATTTAATGTAAATTCCAACTTTTCAAATCTAGAACAGAATAAAAACATGATGACTGAAATAACAAATGCAAATCTGTCTACGATAAGTGGAATACAAAATCTTTCAAACATGATTCCGAAAATTCAAGA
>CACXDK010000166.1 GCA_902766345.1 uncultured Spirochaetaceae bacterium
AAGAATTTCATAAGTCATTGCAGACTTAAACTGGCTTGCCTGAATTGTAGTCTGGAACATTGCAAGCAAAGCACCTGAAATTCCTGCAAAGAATGAACTTATTGTAAATGCAAGCTGTTTGTGATGAGCAAGATTAATTCCCATAGCTTCCGCAGCAACTTCATCATCTCTTATAGCCTTGAATGCACGGCCATAAGTAGAGTTAATCAGCATGACAATAATGGCAATACAAATTCCTGCAACAATAAAATAGAATGTAGCCGACTTGAAAACAGGATACTTTCTTAAAAGGTTTGAACCGTTAGTAATGCCACCAAGTTTATCCCACTGGAAAATTGCACGGATAATTTCTGCAAATCCCAAAGTTGCAATTGCAAGATAGTCTGACTTTAAGTGCAGAACAGGTAAACCAATAAGATATGCAAAGAATGCGGCAACAAGACCAGCAAGAATCAATGCGGCAAAGACAGGAAGCGTAACGTGAATTATGCCACCGTCAAAGTACTGGTACACCTGAGCATGAGCTTCCTGCGGAATGGTAAAGATTGCATAAGTATATGCACCAAGCAGCATAAAGCCAGCCTGACCAAGAGAAAACAGACCTGTAAATCCGTTAAGCAAGTTCATAGATACAGCAACAAGGGCATAAATTGCACCCTTTTTCAAAACCATAAACAGAATTGAATTGCTGTTAAAACCACTCATTACTGCTGGAAAAACAAAATCAAGCAGAATGAGTACAAAAAACAGACAAGCAAGCAAAGCCACGCCTATAAGACTGTTTTTATTCACATTTATATTTAATTTATTCAGTTTACTTTCTTCGCTCATATTACACCTTATCAGTCTGCTTTTCACCAAAAATGCCAGTAGGCATAAACATCAAGACACAAATCAAAAGAATGAATGTAAATGCATCACTGAATGTTGTCCATCCAAGTCCCTTAATGATATTTTCACAAATACCAATTATAAACGCACCTATGACAGCACCAGGAACAGAACCAATGCCACCGAAAACAGCGGCAACAAAAGCCTTTAAGCCAGGCATACCGCCAACAGTAGGCGTTACACCAGGATAGTTAGAAAAGAAAAGTATTGAACCTACAGCAGCAAGGAAAGAACCGATTATAAACGTCATGCTTATAACAGAGTCAATTTTTATTCCCATAAGCTGAGCAGTCTCAAAATCTTTGGAAACAGCACGCATTGCCATTCCTATTTTTGTGTGATTAATAAGAAGAACAAGCGCAACAACCAGAATTATAGTTAAAAAAGGTGTTATTACCGTTACCCGTTTTGTAATTGCACCAGCAATAGTAACAGAATCGCTGATCCACGGGATGGTAGGATATTTTTTTAAAAGACCACCTGTAACATACAAAGCAAGATTCTGCAAAAGATAACTCATGCCTATTGCAGAAATCATAATAGACATTCTTGGAGCAGTGCGTAACGGTTTGTAGGCAATACGCTCAACCGAAAATCCTAAAAGCACTGTTAAAACAATAGTAAAAGGAATGGACAACCACAAAGGCATCACCGTGTAAGAATAAATCATGATAAGCCCCGATGCCATAAATACATCACCATGTGCAAAGTTTATAAGACGCAAAATACCGTATACCATGGTATAGCCAATAGCAATCAATGCATACTGACCACCTGTAGAAATTCCAGCAAGAACATACGGCAGATTATTTTGAATAAATTCCATTTCTTCCAAATTCCTAATTATAAAAGTAAACAGAGGCTTCATCATAAATTGAAGCCTCTGTTTTTTTTAATCTAAAAAATTATTTTACAGACTGCTGAGCTACAAAGTCCCACTTTCCTGTAGAGTTATTTACTTTCTTTACGTAAGCAACATCGCGAACAGCATCACCAGTTGAGTCAAATGCAATGTCACCAGAAACACCTGTGTACTTTACACTAGGAAGAACTTTCTTAACATCGCCACTCTTTGTAGAACCTGCAGCCTTGAGAGCTTCAAGAGCTGTGTAGTATGCATCAAAGCCCATTGCAGAAACAGCAGCAATTTCATCATCGCCACCGTTGTTTGTCTTTGCTGTAGCATTTGTATTCAGGTAATTGCGGAATCCGCCAACAAATGTCTTAACGTTAGAAGCATCAGAACCTTCAACGAAGAATGTTGTTACGAAAATCTGTACAGAAGTTCCCTTTGCAGCTGCAAGAACAACGTTTGAGTCCCAAGTGTCACCAGCAAGAATTGGAAGAGTTAACCCCTGAGTGTTTGCCTGCTCAATAATAAGAGCTGCAGCTTCAATAGATACAGGGCTAAAGAATACGTCTGCATTCTGTTTTTTTGCATTTGCAACATAAGCTGCAAAGTCACTTGTTCCGTCTGGGAAGGTTTCTTCAACAACTTCACCTCCAAGAGCCTTGAAAGCTTCAACAAAGTACTTTACAAGACCACCTGAATAGTCGTCACCAAGTTTAGAAAGACAGTATGCTTTTTTTGCAGCAAACTTTTCAACAGCAAGATTTGCAAGAACTGTTCCCTGGAAAGGATCAAGGAAGCAGATGCGGAAATAGTGATCGTTGCCAAGTGTTACCTGTGGGTTTGTACAAGTAATACCGATTGCAGGAACATCAGCTGTTGCAAAGGTATCGCTAGCAGCAATTGAAACACCAGAACCGTAAGAACCCAGGATTACAGAAACACCCTTTGAAATCAATTCAGAAGCAGCTGTTACAGCCTTATCATTTGAAGATTCATTATCTACAATTTCAAGCTGAACTTTATATTCTTTTCCACCAATAGTTACGTTAGGTGTTACAGTATTTGCATACTGAATTCCCAAAGTCTCCTGTTTTCCGCCAGCACCGTTGTCACCAGAAGCTGGTTCATAAACACCAATCTTTACAACAGGAGTTTTGTCTCCACCACAAGAAACGAATGCTGTGGCTACAACAGCAGCACAAACAGCAAGTAAAGCCTTTTTCATATTAAATCTCCTTTAAAAGCTGAATTATTGTATCAGCATATCAAAAATAACAATTTTATACCATGTAAAAATCGGAAATAATGCATAAAAATACAACAAAATTGAATAAATACATATTAAAATAATTTAAATAATTGCTAAACTGCTTATGGTATGGTATTATAAGATTAAAGACGAAGGAGACATGAATGCAGAAATATAAATGTAAAGTCTGCGGATATGAATACATTCCAGAAGAAGGTGATAAAGACGGACGCATTGCACCAAACACGCCTTTTGGAGCGTTACCTGACGATTGGGAATGCCCTATATGTGGAGAAAGTACGGCTTCTTTCGTCCCCGTAAAAGAAGAAAATAAAAAATAGATAATTATATGAAAAAGCAGGAATGGTTTGAAAACGAAGATTTCTGGCTAAAATATGGGCCAGTAATGTTTGATGAACAGCATTGGGCAGAAGCTAACGGCATTGCCCGACGTTGCTGTGACATAGCAGAATTATCAGAAGGGAATTCTATTCTAGATGCTTGTTGCGGTCCTGGAAGAATAAGCGTAGAGCTTGCTCTGTGCGGCATGAACGTAACAGGAGTTGACATTACACAGCCATTTCTTGACGCTGCCCGCGAAACTGCACAAGACGAAGGCGTAAACCTTACTCTCATAAACCACGACATGCGCACTTATAAAACCGAAAAGCCTTTTGATGCAGCAGTAAACATTTACAATTCCTTCGGTTACTGCGACAGCATTGCAGACGACACAAAAATCTTAGAACAAATCTATAAAGCCTTAAAAGATGGAGGAACCTTCATCCTTGAATGTATTAGCCGAGAAACTGCGGTAAAATACTTTACAGAAGGGGAATGGTTTGAACGTGCAGGAATGACTGTGCTTACAGAATTTGGAGTTGTAGGAGCCTGGGAAGGTCTGCGTTCAAAGTGGATTTTAATTGCACCAGACGGCAAGCGTACTGAACATGAGTTTGTACAACGCCTTTATTCTGCAGCAGAATTAAGAGACCGCCTTGTTTCCATAGGCTTTAAGACAGTAGATGTCTACGGAGGCTTTGATCTTTCGCCCTATAACCAAAAGGCAACAACCATGGTCATAGTGGCAAAAAAATAGGATTTATTTTCCTAGTTACGCTTTGCAATCTTTGCGGCAGCTTCGGATAGCCGTGTTATTGTCTGCCAATCCTTTGCCTTAATGAAAGATTCCTTTACCATCCAGCTTCCGCCAACGGCAGCAATGCTTGGGCATGCAAGATAAGAGCCTGCATTCTGCTCATTTATGCCGCCTGTTGCCATAAACTTAACTGTAGGGAACGGTCCAGAAAGAGCCTTTATCATTTTAAGGCCGCCACACTCTTCGGCTGGGAAGAATTTCAAAAGATTAAGATTTTTTTCTAAAGCAGCTTCAATCTGACTAGGATTGCACACTCCAGGATACATTGGCACACCTTTTTCAAGGCAGAAATCTACAGTATTAGGGTTAAAACCTGGCGACACAATAAATTGTGCTCCTGCATCAATAGCCTTTGCTGCAAGATTTGCATTTATTACTGTTCCTGCTCCTACAAGCATGTCTGGGAAAGACTCGCGCACAGCTTTTATGCACTGGGCAATTTTAACAAAGCCAGATTCGCCTTCTGTAGTGCGGAAAGTAATTTCTATTGCCCCAATTCCTCCAGTGCACAAAGCTTTTGCAACGGAAAGGGCATCTTCTGTAACTGAAACTTTCACTACAGGCACAATAGCTGCCTGTTCTATTTTTGCATTAAAATCTTCAAACATTATGCATTAAGCATATCATGATTTTGCAAAAAGGCAAGCAAAGTTTGCAGTATAATCATGAACCAGAAGACAAGTGATAGTAGTCTGAAGAAGAGCCTGTTACATTTGACGAACTGCTACCAGTAAAACTTCCAACAGTCCAGCTACAGTTAACCCACCCGCCTGTATATGTTGATCCATCTCCAAGCGAGGAATACAACTGACCTGCCGTAAAAGATAATGTTGAGGAAGTTGTATTCCTACTTATAGAGGAAATAGAACCATCAGCAACACCAAGAGACCACATACAAGAAATACCTTCAGGAACATCAAGAGAAAGCTTAAAAGTAACAACTGTGTTATCAGGAATGGCAAGTTCCATAGTTGAAGGACTAGTACGATCTCCTACATACATATTTACAATAGGATGCTCCATTGAAATGTGAACATAATTATTCCCATCTTTTACAGTATAGTTCTGACAACTGCCAAGATAGAACCCTCCTCCAGAGCTTGCTCCAACAACTGCATAAATATTCGCACCAACAGGAACATCATCTACAGTTAGATGCGCCTTGCCGTTAGCATCAAACTGAGCAGTACCATGATAGTTAAAGTCTCCTCCTATCACGAGGTCAAGCGTGTCTCCCTCACTAAATGTAGCACGAGAAATAGAACGTCCAGAAGAATTGTTCAAATTAAAACTTAAAGTTGTAGAACTACCACTTCCTGCACTACCAGCTCCAGCACAGGATGAAAGCAAAAAAGTCAAAGGAATGCAAAATAAAACAAGAAAAGATATTAGGTGTTGTGTTGTGCGTCTCATACAAACTTCCTCCTTAAAAATCTATCTTTGATTTTTATTCTGTCATAGCTTTTTTTATATGTCAAGAAAACTTTAAAAAGTTTAATAAGTTTAAAAACAAAAAAAACAGGGTCTCTAGTGCTAAAGATCCTGTTTTTTTGTGTAAAAGTTTTAAGCCATCAGGCTTAAAACTTTTTAAGTTAAACAAAACTTGCATGCAAGTTTTGTTTAATCTTAGTACATTCCACCCATGTCTGGAGATGGAGCAGCAGCTGGTGCTGGAGGTTCAGGTATGTCTGTTACAGCACATTCAGTTGTAAGGAGCATACCAGCAACAGAAGCTGCGTTCTGCAAAGCACAGCGGGTTACCTTTGCAGGGTCAATAATACCAGCATCCATCATGTTTACCCATTCCTGAGTTGCAGCATTGAATCCAACGCCTGGCTTTTCGTTCTTTGCCTTGTCTGCAATAACAGAACCGTCAAGACCAGCATTGTCTGCAATCTGGCGGATTGGCTCTTCAAGAGCACGCTTTACAATTCTGAATCCAACCTTTTCGTCACCTACAAGGTCTGCCTTGTTTTCGTCAAGAACTTTGCTTGCTTCAATCAAAGCAATTCCACCACCAGCAACAATACCTTCTTCAAGAGCAGCACGTGTTGCAGCAAGAGTATCTTCTACGCGGAACTTCTTTTCCTTCATTTCTGTTTCAGTAATAGCACCAATGTTGATTACTGCTACACCGCCAGAAAGTTTTGCAAGGCGTTCCTTGAGCTTTTCCTTGTCATAATCAGATGTTGACTTTTCAATCTGGTTCTTGATTTCTGCAACACGGTTCTTAATGTCGTCCTTGTTGCCAGAACCGTCAACGATTGTTGTGTTGTCTTTGTCAATCTTAACAGACTTTGCCTGACCAAGATCAGAAAGTTCTGCTGTTTCAAGCTTGAGTCCGAGGTCTTTTGTAATAACCTTACCACCTGTAAGAATTGCAATGTCATTGAGCATTTCCTTGTGGCGGTCACCGAATCCAGGAGCCTTTACAGCACAGCACTTGAGAGTACCGCGGAGTGAGTTTACAACCAATGTTGTAATTGCTTCACCGTCTACGTCTTCTGCAATGATTACGAGAGGGCGACCAGTCTGTGCAATCTTTTCGAGCAATGGAAGGATATCCTTCATTGTAGAAATCTTTTCGTCGTGGATAAGGATGTATGGGTTTTCGAAATTGCATTCCATTCTTTCACGGTCATTTACAAAGTATGCATTGATATAACCGCGGTCAAACTGCATTCCTTCTACAGTCTTTACTGTTGTATCCATGTTCTTTGACTCTTCAACAGTAATAACACCGTCTTTTCCAACCTTTTCAATTGCTTCTGCAAGAATCTTACCGATTTCTGGGTCGTTGTTTGCAGAAATTGTAGCAACGTGAGTAATATCATCATTGCCCTTTACAGCACGGCTGTTCTTCTTTACCTGCTCAACAGCAATAGCTGTAGCCTTGTCGATACCGCGCTTAATTTCAATAGGTGTCATACCTGCAGAAACAGCCTTAAGACCTTCGCGTACAATAGCATAAGCAAGAACTGTAGCTGTAGTAGTTCCGTCACCAGCAACATCGTTTGTCTTAGAAGAAACTTCTTTTACAAGCTGTGCACCCATGTTTTCAAATGGGTCTTTAAGTTCAATTTCCTTTGCAACAGAAACGCCGTCTTTTGTGATTGTTGGAGAACCGTATTTCTTGTCAAGCATTACAAGGCGTCCACAAGGTCCAAGTGTAACCTTTACTGCCTTTGCAATCTGTTCTACACCACTCAACATCTTTTTACGTGCGTCTTCACTGTAAACTAACTGTTTAGCCATATTTATGTAACTCCTATTAATTTGTTCCTAGAATATTTCTTTCTGTGTAATATAACAAAAAATATGATGTTTAGGCAAATTTTTTTTAAGAAAAAATTTTTCTTATCTATTTCTAAAGCCGATAAATTAAGGCATAGGGGGAAAAATGCCAACAACTGTCGATTATAAAGCAATCTTTGAATGTATGCCACTGCCATCAGCAGTATGCACACCAATTTTCACCAGTAGCAACGAAATAAAAGACATCCACATAGATGCAGTAAACAACCAGTTTAGTACAGTAACTAAAAACACCATAAAAACCGACAGTCTTTATTCTGAAATAAAAGACAACCTTACTCCAGACTTAGACTGGCTTGCATTGGCACAGAAAGCACTTTCTGCCCCTGTAGAAAAAGCATTCTATTCACTGGTGGCAAAAACACACCTTAAAATTACGGCTTCAAAAGCTTCTGACGGCAAAATCGTCCTGTGCCTTACTGACATTGCAAAAGAAAAGGAAACAGAACAGCAGTTACGCCGCCAGAATTCTAGGCTGGAAGAACTCACAGCAAAGCTTTAACATGTTGACTGACTTCAAAAAAAATAAGCCCTCAGAAGAAATCTGAGGGCATTTTTTATTTATGCATTTATTTATCTATTATAGTAATTTCTACACGGCGATTTTTGGAACGGTTTGCCTGAGTGTTATTTGGAACAATAGGCTTTTTGTCGCCAAAGCCCTGTGTGAAAATGTGATACTGATCTTTCACTCCCAACTGAATAAGATAGTCTGCCACAGACTGAGCACGCTGTTCACTCAAAATCTGAGGATCTACCCCACCTGCCGCAACCGCAGTATGCCCGGAAATCAGAATGTCATTATTTG
>CACXDK010000167.1 GCA_902766345.1 uncultured Spirochaetaceae bacterium
CGTTCTGCAGCCATTGAAGAAAAAAGAGAAGCCATTATTCCAAATGCAAATATTAAAACAATTTCCGAAAGCTCCATTCTTGCAGGTATTGCAGCATAAATAGAAAACATAGGATTTTCCTGCAAATAGCTCAATGACTCGGGAGAAAAAATTTTCAATACAATGTATTGAGCATAATACTGAGTTTTTGCAAGAATCATAAATATATGTTCCATGTTAATGCACAGGAAAATTCCAAGAACAAGACCAATGAGAGAACCTTTTAATCCTGTAAGAAAACCTTTTATTATAAATATAATTTTTAATTCGGTTCTTGTAGCTCCAAGTGCAGAAAGTACTGCTATGTCCTGTCGCCTTTCATATATCATACGACGCATCGAATTATAAATATTTACAGCTACAACTACAAAAATCAAAAAGACCAACAGCATAAGTACATTTTTTTCTACACGTAATGCACCAAAAAAGGATCTGTTATATGCCCGCCAACTTTCTGCCTTTAAGGAAGGAAACATAGTATTTAGTTCCGCAATAAATGCAGAATCTTTATTACTATCACAAAGCTTAATTCCGTAAATAGGATTTACATTACTTCCGAAATATTTTTCTGCAGCATCTGAATTTATAAAAGCATAAGCTCCGTTAATATCCTGATAATTTGCAAAAAATATTCCAGTTACAACAAACTGCCTATTTTGTGAAAACAAAGCACTATCATTTGAACCGCTAACAGCCAGAAGATTTACAACACTTCCAACAGTGGCATGAAGATTATAGGCAAGATCATATCCAATTACGATAGAATCTTCATTTTCTATATCAAAAGAGCCTGTCACAATTTCAAGTTCTTTTGCAAAGCCCTTATCTATTTTATAAATATCATCAGGAACAGCTCTTAATAAAGCTGCAGACTGCATTCCTGAATAAGACTCTACCATCAACCCTTGAGCTTCATAAAATGGTGTAACATTACGTACAAAAGGATGAATACGACACCAAGATTCAAAAGTCTGCAAATCATTTTCATCCAAACGCACCTGTACATGATACGAACTAATTTCCATTATGGCATCTATAAATTCCATCTGAAAACCGTTCATAACACTCATAACAGCTATTAAAGCCATAACACCAAATGCAATACCAACGGAAGCAAGTTTTGCAGTAATTGCAGTCCTGCCTTTTGTATCAATTTTATTAAATCTCTGAGAAACAAAATAAATCCATTTTATAGCTGACAAAAGTTTATTCATCAAATGTCCTTGCTCGTTGGCGGACTCCGTTCAGAGACACAACTTCTTTTATTCTTTTTTTATTTTGATATGTTACAGTTATAGAATATCTATTATCAAAATAGGTTGTAGTATAGTAGCGGTCAGCTGATTCATACGTCGTGGAACTTCTTAAAACACCATTCTCATAACTTTTTACATCAGGTTCTGGAGATTTGTTTGTATACTTGTATACAGTCTTAGAACTAGAAGTTTTTGTTCCATAAGATTTTACTTCTTCCGAAACAAGTCTCTGCTTTGCATCATAAGAATACAAATGTAATTTAGTCAGCATTCTTTTTCCGTCTTCCAGTAAATACGTATGAATCTTTACAGGTTTACCAGATGTGTTATAAGCAATCTGTTCAATTATATTTTTTGTAATGTACTCATAAGAAACAGAAGAAGGTGTCAGGCTTTCATCATCATAATAAAAAGATGTTCGTTGTAAAAGCTTTATATCAGAAGATTTCTCAGAGTTCTGCCATAATGTTTTTTCACTAATTCTAAACTGCTCATCATAGGTTGTCTGTAAAAATTGGCGATTGTTTACAAAAACAACATTTTTTCCAGCAGCAGAATTTTGTTCAACTGAAAACTTTTCTACACCAAACTCCAGAAGATGAATTTTTCCATCATCTGTTTTAAATGTAAGTTCCTCTGCTCCTAATCCAATTTCATTTACAAGAAGAGGAATATTTGTATCTATTATTAATGAAGAATCATCAATAATACGTTTTCCTGCTAAAAAATCTTGTAAACGGGAAATTGTCTGCATTCTTTCCCTATCAGAAATAATTCCATGCCCTAATTTTCGGTCAATATAAATTTGACCATCTGTAAGAATGGGAAATAGAAGATAAAAAGAAAGAATTGCAGCTTCTAATGTCATGCCTATATTCCAAGGAATTCATCAATATATTTTTCTGCATCCATCGGTGAAATATCAGGATATTTTTCTCCAGTACAAATATAAACCACAGGAATACCAAGTTCTTTTCCAATGGTAATTATTTCACCACCTTTTGCAGTAGAATCATATTTTGTAAGAACCAATGCATCCAAGCCAACTGCTTCATGAAAAACTTCTGCCTGACGTACAGCATTCTGACCTGTTGTTGCATCAATAACAAGAATTTTTTTATAGCATCCTTCAGAAGCTTTTGAAGATGCAATTCTATCTATCTTTTTAAGTTCATTCACAAGATTTTCTTTATTATGCAAGCGCCCTGCCGTATCTGCAAGAACAAGGCCTCCGCCTTTTGCACCGCACGCATCGGCCGCATCGAAAACAACAGCTGACGGATCACTACCCATCTGATGTTTTACAACACGAATACCAAGATTATCACCATGCTTTGAAAGTTGATCAACAGCAGCAGCTCGGAAAGTATCAGAAGCTGACATAATAACATCAACACCTTTATCCGAATACAATTTTGCCATTTTTGCAACTGAAGTAGTTTTACCAACTCCGTTTACACCCAAAATCATATAAATATTGACTTTTCCAGTTTCAGGCATAAGATCTGTGACTTTTACATAAGAAAGAAACAGTTTCTTTAATTCTGCAATAATAGACTCGCTACCAGTTATTCCCTGCTCTTTACACGTTTTTTGTAAACTGTCTACAATTTCAACAGCAGTCTTTGCACCAACATCACCTTCTATAAGAATATCTGTAAGATCATCAAAAAAATCATCATCTTCTTTATTATGAATACCAAACAGAGACTTTAACTTTTGTCCAAAAGAAATCTTTGCCATTAATCCTCGCCTTTTTCATTTGAAATTTCGTATGTATATTGAGGTAATACAGAACTTGCAGAATGCAAATATCGTACCAGCTCATACAAAAAAAATCCTCCAGCAATCAGAGAAATGCTACTTGCTGTCCTAGATGCATAAGTCCAGCTGTTTACAGTTTCACGACTTTCAGCACCACGCATGTATCCATCGTTAGCACTAAGATACTTTCCGTATGCAAGCACTGTAAGAGGCAACGAAAGCATTAAAACACTATATCCTCTATATGCCCATATACGTCGTTGTTCTATTTCAGAATCCTTATCTGCAACCCTTAGTTTTACACCATAACTTGCATTATTCTTCTGTACTTTCGGAGGAACATAATAATAGGAATCTACAGTTTTACCATTATCAGCTTTCGATACAAACTGCCCTATTACACTCCGTCCATTTATTGTAACCATAGAAGTTTTATCCATAACATCTATGAAACCTAAAGGTTCTCCGTTTGCAAAATGAGATCCATCAGATACATCATTTAAAGTAATAGAAAATGTGCCATTCTGCATTTTTTCCATAGGAACACGCACATAATAATCTGTGGAATCTATAAACTTATATATAATATTCTTTCCAAAATAGCCTTCACTTTCTATTTCCAAAGTATGCTTACCAGAAGTTGTCTTTACAACCTCCACAGAGTCCTGCATAACACCGTCAATAAACACTTTAGAGTTTTCTTTTGCTTCTTCTGGGAAAATAGCAATGTACAGATTAACAGGAATAGAATTTGCAATTAAAGGTTGCAAGGCATTTACAAGATTCTGAGCAAGTTCCTTTACATCATGTAAAGAACCTACCTCGACAACACTGCCAACAGTTCTAGCACCTGGATATGTTTTAAGTTCTGCAGTAACAGCTGCATATTCACCATAAGAATCAATTGTTCCTGTAATAAGTCCATGAATATTTTTATCTGTCACATCAATATCAAAATTTGAAATATTTTCAGCAACATACAAATTTTTATTATCTTTTTCATAGACAGCCACATTTTTTAATATTGCAGGAGCATTTTCAGATGGCAACAAAGCTTTTCTTGCAGCAGCCTTTGCAAGATTTTCTTTTATCTGTGTTTCAATTTCTGCAATCTTAGCTTCTTCTTCTGCTATTTTCTTTTTAAATTTCCTTGCAGAATTTTCTTTCAAAACAAGTTCATCACGCAATTTTACTTCGCGTGAAAGTTGCAGAAAAAGAGAAAGCCTCTTTGTCTGCAACTCATATAAATCTCTATCCGTCTGCTCATCATAAGACAGAATATGAAAACTTCCCAAGCCTATTTTTTCCAAAATAAGTGAAGGAATGTCTTCAGATGCTTTTTCTTCCAAAGAAGAAGGTGAAACGTTTTGTGAAAAATCAAATTTCATTGCTGCCAGAGTCCAGTCTTCTGCAAAAAAAACTGAACAACTTGCAAAAATCAATGTAATAAGAGACAAAACGTTTTTCAGCATTACAAATCGTCTCCGTCATCATCAGAAGAATCAACAGGAAGCCCTTTCCATTTTACAGAAAGGAAAGCATCCAAGAATCCGTCAATATCACCATCCATTACCCCCTGAATATTTCCAACAGAAAATTTTGTACGATGATCTTTTACCATTGTATAAGGCTGGAATACGTAGCTTCGTATCTGACTTCCAAATGATATATCCTTTTTTTCTCCAGCAAACTTAGAGTTTTCTTTTTCCTTCTGCTCTTTGTAATATTCATACAATCTAGAACGAAGAATACTCATGGCTGTAGCACGGTTCATAAGCTGAGACCTTTCACTGTCACAGGCAACAACAATACCAGTAGGCAAATGAGTAAAGCGAACAGCAGACTCAGTTTTGTTTACATGCTGACCACCTTTACCACCAGAACGATATGTATCTACACGCAAATCTTTAGGATCGATATTAACTTCAATGCTATCGTCCAATACAGGAAATACATATACGGAAGCAAAAGATGTATGTCTTCTGGCATTTGCATCAAATGGGCTTATACGTACAAGTCTATGAACGCCAGCCTCGCCTTTTGTATAACCATATACATAATCGCCAGAAATCCTCATATTTATAGACTTAAGACCGCCTTCTACTTCTTCCTGAGAAAGAACTTCAACTTTATAGCCATGTCGCTCAGCCCAACGCTGATACATACGGCTGAGCATGAAAGTCCAGTCACAAGCTTCTGTTCCGCCAGCACCAGCATGGACAGAAAGGAAACAGTCATTGCGGTCAACTTCATCACTCAATAAATTCAATATACTCTGATGCTCATACTCAGCTTTTGCTTTTTCGTAGGATTCTTTAAGTTCGCTTTCAAGACTCTGATCATTTTCTTCAATGCCAAGATCATACAAAGTTTCAAGATCAGATACAGCCTGTTTCAGCTCAATCCAAGGTTCAATGCGCCCTTTCAGCATCTTTATATCATTCATTACCTTGGTTGCCTTTGCATTATCATCCCAAAAGCCAGGCTCATTTGATAAAGCTTCTTTTTCAGCTATTTTTCTATAAATCTCGTCCGAGTCAAAGACGCCCCCAAACATCTAAGATATTCTGCTTCAATTCTGAAATCGGTTCTTTAAAATCTTCTAACATAATAACATCCTCAATAAAAATTTATTTACAAAAATTATTTTTTCGTCGGAGAAGAAGGTCCATCCTTAAATTGACATTTCTTCCATTTCTTTTCTTTTAATTCTGTTATGACAAACATTCCGTTTACAGGAAACTGATAAAAACGCACATTGTCATAATAATCTGTAATGCGGTCAATTTCCCGCTTAAGTTTTGAAAGATCATCATTATTCATCTTCATGCTTTCCCAGCAAGACCTCTGAACTTTTTTAAAACCCATCATGGAAAGAAGCTCTACTAAAGCACGGGCTGTATCAATACTACCCGGATCTAAAACAACAGATACAAACATATCTATAGCATAATTAAAACAAGCTATCTTGTCAAACAATAAAAATTAATTCATTATATAATAATGAAACAATGCTTTTTTCCAAAAAAAATAATACTCTGTATTTGCATTTTTTTCATATCTGTCACTGTATATTCACAACAGAAACCGTCTCAAATTCCTTTTGTAAATAATATTCAGGCTATACCTATTAATTCCCAAACAATAGAACTGTCCTGGAACATTCCAGAACAAACAAGCGACAAATCAATAATATCATTTTCAATATATAGAAGTTCACAGCCAATTATTAACATAAATAATCTGACTTCATTAGAACCAATTGCTAAAGTAAAAGGTTCGTTTATCTCTTACAGAGATAAGGTTCCTGATGATACCGACTATTACTATGCCATCATAATAAACGCTACGGAACAGCTGGAAGGTCAAAGCTCAGACACCACAAAGCTTTACTTTGATGAAGAATATGATACAATCTTGGATGATAACAGTACTGCTTGTATAATTATTGTTCCAGGAGAGAATGCAACAATTTCAAGTATTCATGCTCAAAATTCACAAATAAAACTTACACAAAAGCCTGTAAACGAAGAAAAAAAAGATACATCCCATAAGAGAAACATTCCTGTTCCATATACATATCCTTTTGATACCGAAACAGACAATAGCAGTGATTGTAAAATATCCGATCAATCTGCAGAATATGCAAATGAACTTATAAAAGACAATCAATTGACATCTTTGCAGCCACTTGAAAAATACATCTTCTCTGAAGATTTTATAACTCCTGCAGGAGGAGAAGAATATTTACTTTTCGAGATTTTAATAGACTCTTTTACAAAAGAAAAATATGAAGAATCTGAATATCTTTTAAGAAAATTTTTGTCACAAAACAGAAGTGAAACAATAACGCAAAAAGCCTTATTTTATCTTGGTGAATCGCTGTATTTTACAGGAAATTATAAAAAAGCCATACAGACATTCCTGCAGGTCTATGAAGCCTATCCAAATCTTGTAAGGAAATGGATAGACAGTTCTCTAGATTATATTAAATAATAGACTGAATCATAGTAATAAGAGGCGATTCTTTTATCTGAGCTTTGAAACTTTCCTTTAATGACTCACGTTCAGCAGCTGCAGCTACTTCCGTTGCAGGTTCTCCTTCCGAGTTTGCAGCAGGACGTGTATCTGTAACAGCATTTCCGTCTATGCTCTGTCCGTCATCTCCAGTAGCTTCTGGCATTTTTACAAGAACAATCTCATCATCAATATTCAAAGTGTCATAGAACCCTTTCTTTTTATACACACCTTGAGAAATTTCTTCATTTACATCGGTTACTGTGAATGTTCCCAAAACATCCTTGCTGTTATAATTAACACCAACTCCAGTATCTACAGTCTTAATAGCACCTTTTTTTACGACATCAAAAACAGCACCACTTACAATACCGTCACTCTTACCCAAATCAACAAGAAGAGTGTTTGAAGCATCATTCAAAACTTTTCCTCTAATAGGCAGAATATCCAATACAGCCTGACGGAAACGTCTTAAAGATTTTGCTATGCGGTCATTTCCAGTACGGTAAATATGAACATCAGTAGTTTTAGTTCCTGTGCGTCCAGAATAAATTTCTACATCAAGAGAAAAAGAGCGATCCGTTTCATCTGTTTTCAATACAATAAAATAATCTCTTCCAGAGTTTCTTGCCTGACGATATGCTTCACCATAACCAGAAACTGCAGTAGTACGTACATCAACAGAAGCAGAAGGAACTCCATTAAATATATCTTTTGCAGCAATAGCAATTATTTCATCTACATCTGCATGGATAAGCTGTACTGGATTTTTCATAAAGTAAATGCCAATGTTCCATCGAGTCTTATCAAGATAAAATGGATCAACCTTCCATCTCTTTGAAAGATTGTCAGACATCAAGCTTTCAAGAGCTTCTTCAACGTCATCATTCTTTGTTTGCTGCTCTGTACGTGAATTAGAAACAGCATCACGCATATTCTTTATGAACTTCAACTGTTGAAGATAAAGTTCATAGAAACCGTCTCTTGCAAGCATATCAGCAAAAGACTGACGAATAGAAGTATCCAGAGGATCAATAGAAAGAGCCTTTTGATACTCATAACGTTCACTAGGACCATCAAAATTGCGTTTGTATTCACGAGCTTTATTTATGTGAAATGAAGACCACTCATTTCTTCTAGAATCTTCAATAGCAAGAGTTGTATCTACCAGCTGCTCCAATGCAAAGCGCATAACTTCATCCACAGGATTAATAGAAAGACCTGTATTAAATGATTTTATAGCAGCCTCATTATCTTTTAAACATCTCTGAGAAAGTCCTTTTAAATACCATGCACCAGTAAGACTACGATTTCTTCCAATTCGGTAATCACACAGATCTATTACTTCATTATATCTCTGCTGAGAATATAAAATAGATGCCAAAAGTTCATAAGCCTTGTCATAATTAGGACTTATCTGTATAGCACTTCTTACAAGACGTTCTGCAGTCTCAAATTCACCACGTTTAGTAGCAAGATAAGATGCAAGGTAATAAACTTCAGGATCACCGTTATGATATTCTATAGCCTGATTTACATAACGCTCTGCAATATCATTTTTACCCTCTTCTGCACTAACAAGAGCAAGACTAAGCAAAGCCTTTCTATTCTTGTTATCCCTCTTCAATGCATCAAGATACAAACGTTCTGCAGATTTAAGGCTTCCACTGTACAAATTAAGTTCCGCAAGTCCAAAACGAGCATCTATATCATTCGGATATTTTTTTAATACATCATTAAATACAGTTTTTGCTTCATCAAGGCGACCAAGAGAAATAAGAGCCATTCCTTTCAGATTTTCAATTTCACTGACATTACGGGAATATTTTGCCGCATTATCTGCATATTCAATACACAAATCATATTCGCCAAGATTATATGTACATACAGAAAGATTATACCAGGCATCTCCATATTGAGGATTAACAATTAAAGCTTCTCTGTAAGATTCAACGGCACCGTAATAATCTCCACGCTGCTGTAGAGCATTTGCTTTCTGATAAAGAGAATGTGCTGTCTGGGGTTGGGCAAAAAGACCGCCTGCTACCATTCCTGCAAGCAATAAAATAAAAAAAGTCTTCTTAAGAAAAATAAAACGGTCTTTCATAAATTTTCCACCACCTCATTTTTAAACATCGTCATTATCTTCTTTATCTTTACGGAATATCACTTTAATAACGTCAACTTTATGCCCTTCCATTTCCTGTACAATAAAATCATATTGATTCCAAGAGACTTTTTCAAACTTTACAGGTATTTTTCCGAACAAATCAAAAACAAAACCTCCAAGAGTATCAAAATCTCCTGTCGGGAAATGAGAAGAAATCATTTCATTCAAGTCATCCAGGCTCACACGGGCATCACAAAGCCAGACATTATCGCCCAACGGAAGAATATCTTCCCTTTCGTTGTCAAATTCATCCTGAATATCGCCAACAATCTCTTCAATAATGTCTTCCATGCATACAATGCCGCTTATTCCACCGTATTCGTCAATTGCAATGGCAATATGAATATGACGGCGTTTAAATTCTCGTAATAAAGAATCTATTCTCTTACTTTCAGGCACAAAATATGCCTTACGTATAATTTTTTCAAGGTTTACTTCTTCATGACGTGCAAAAGTTGCAATTAAATCCTTTACATACAAAACACCAACAACATTATCAATCGAAGTTGAATATACAGGAAAACGGGAATGACCGCTTTTTGTTATCTTCTGTAACAATTCATCATTAAGAGTATCAATTGAAAGAAAATCAACATCAATTCTAGGAACCATTACCTCTTTTACAGTTGTCTGCGAAAGATCTTCAACTCCCTGAATCATGTCTTTCTTTTCTTCTGTCAGCAACACCTGTTGGGGAGAATCTTCTGTTTTTTTTTCTTTTTTTATAAATTTAAATAAATCCATTTTTTTTAACCTATAATATGAACTGATTGCAATTCCTGCAAAAGAGTCTTCTGAAGCTTGAGCATTTCGCACTCAGGCTCTACATCTTTCTGCACATGCTCATCTCCATGATCATAGCCATTTAAATGCAAAACACCATGTATTAAAAGCCGTTTCAGTTCTTCATCTTCTGTAACTTCAAAATATTCTGCATTTTTTGCAAGCATATTAACGCTTATTGCAATATCACCAGAACATTTCCATAAAGTTCCCTGCTCATCAGTATAACTATCACCGCTTTCAAAACTAAGAACATCTGTAGGTTCATCAATGTTACGATATTCTCTGTTTAAATCCTTAATATATTCATCAGAGCAGAAAAAAACAGAAAATTCCTGACCGTCATAACCAGCTTTCTGCATAACAGCCTGCAAAAATGGTTCAACTTTGTCCAACCAAGAAGGTTCTGCACAGGAGTCTTCAACATCAACAAGAATTCTATTTGCCATTTTCCTCACCTTCATTACGCGCTTTTTCTAAAGTTTTATCGCCAAGCGCAGCTTCAACAACTTTTCCTGTCTCAGGATCTTTCTGATCAGGATATTTAACACGAGAATGATAAAAACTAGTCAGAATTTGTACAAAAGATTCCTTTATCAGAGCAAGATCCTGAAAAGTAAGTGGACAATTCTGAAGTTGGTTTTCATTTATTTTATTAGTAATAAGTTCCTGAATAAACTTCTCAATTCTAGAAGCAGAAGGATTATCCAAGCTTCTACAGGCAGCTTCTACTGTATCAGCAAGCATGACAACTCCACTTTCCCTGCTTGTAGGAGGATTTCCAGTATATGAATAATCTTCCGGCTTTACCGAAGGATCAGATTCCTTAGCCTTTACATAAAATCCCCTAAGAACCTGATTTCCATGATGTTCACTTATTATAGCAACAACCTGATGAGGCAAACGCAGTTCAGCAGCCTTTTCAACACCTTTTTTTACATGATTACGAATAACACTCACAGACAAAGAAGGATTAAGTTCATCGTGAATATTCTGACCATTCTGATTTTCAGTAAAATATTCAGGATTGTCTATTTTTCCAATATCATGATAATAGCCGCCAACACGGGCAAGCAGAGAATTTGCGCCTATTCTGTTACAGGCAGCTTCCGCCAGCTGTGCAACCATCAAAGAATGATTATATGTACCGCCAGCATTAATCATCATATTCTGCATTATAGGATTATGAGTATCGCTCAAATCCATCAAACGGAATACAGAAGCACTGTTCAGAATGTATTCAAGCGGCGTAATAAAGCCTAAACATAAAATACCAGAAATAAAGCCTGTAAAAGCAACTCCAAAGAGCGAAATCATCCAGCCATTCATTGTATTAAAGAAAATAATCCTGAATACAAGAAGGAATGCAGCACTCAAAAAGCCCTGTACAGCAGATGCAAAAACAAGATCTATACGGCGCTCTATACGGCGCACTATGCGTGCAGCAGCAAATGCAATACATAATGTATACAAGAACGGTACAAGCATGTATCCAGAAGCACCTAAAATTACAAAAGAATCAAGAATTGCAAAAAATACAGCATCCATCTGCCCAAATAGAATTGCCACAAGGAAAGTAAAGAAAACCGTAGGAAGAAGAATGTTTATGGAATACGGATTCGCAAACCAGACCGTCTTCATGCCAAACACGGTCACGGCAAACGTTATAAAAAAGAAAATATCAATAGTAATTATTTCTTTTAGTTCACAAACCTTATTCAAACTTATTTTGCCAAACAAAAAGAAATATAAAGCACTCCAAAGAATAATATACAGCACAGAATTGGCAAAAGCTCTGTAATCAATATAAGCTTTTGATTCTGACATTTTTTTCATCTTGGCATAGCCTTCTTCTGTAATAGGGAATCCCTTACGGACAACCTTTTCCCCTTTTTCAACAGACACAGGATTATCATAATCAGAAGGAAGCGTCTTTGTTGCAATTATGGTAATATCCGAAATCTGCCCAACCTCATAATTCCTCATATTAAAAGAAAGTATGGTATTTGTTGTTGCAACTCGGAAAAAAGACAGCATAGACATTATAACAAACATAATCACGAAAGAAACAAGCTTTAAAATGTTTCCTGCAAGATAAGTTTTTATAGATTCGGTAACAACATGTGTAGAACTACTCTTAGTATTGCTCTTCTTTTTTTTCGTTTTCATACGCCTGAATTATCCGTTTTACTAATCCGTTCCTAACAACATCCTGCGAAGTAAGCTGTTTTACAGCAACACCTGGAATATCCGAAAGAATATTCATAGCATGTGCAAGTCCGGAACCAACATGTCTAGACAGGTCTACCTGAGTCAAATCACCAGTAACAAACACTTTAGAGCCTTCTCCCATTCTTGTAAGGAACATTTTCATCTGCTCTCGCGTTGTATTCTGAGCTTCGTCAAGAATTATGACACTATCATTCAATGTTCTACCCCTCATGTAAGCCAGAGGAGCAATTTCTATTATACCAGATTCTGTCATTTTTCGTACAGTCTCACGAGGCAAGACTGCATTCATAGAGTCGTACAAAGGTCTGATGTACGGATTAATTTTTTCCTGCAAATCACCAGGCAAATAACCAAGACTTTCCCCAGCTTCAACAACAGGACGAGTAAGAACAATGCCGTTTACTTCATGATTAAGAACAAGACGCAAAGCTTCTGCTACTGCAAGGAACGTTTTTCCAGAACCAGCAGGTCCTTCTGCAATAACCATATCGCAAGAACGTAAAAGCTTTACGAATTCAGCCTGTCCTCGTGTGCGAGGATACACTTTGCGGGTTCCGCCAGGAATAACTATACTGCATTGTTCAAAAAGCTCATGATCATGGGCAGAAACAAAAGAATGTTCCGTCTGCATCTGAGCATTTAAAATGGAATGAATAACATCAGTATCATTTGAAAAAGGAATACCAGCAGACATTTCATCAAGAACACGGTCAACAATAAATCGGAATTCCTGTGTTTTTTCACCAGATTCACTATCTATAGAAAGTTCATTTCCTCGTGCAAAAACAGGAATTCCCAAATAAGATTCAATGAGTTTTAAATTACTGTCATTCGTTCCACATACACGCTGCAACAGCGTGCTGTCAGGAACAATAATCGTATACGCAGACATCTAATAATCCGCTTAAATTTTAAATCCAGTTATCATATCTATCACAGCCTCAGCAGCCACACGGTTTTTATCAGTTGACTCCAATGTATATTCAGCAGAAGATTTCATTTCTGTAATACTATTAGAAACAGACTTTGATTCAGACATAGTATCACTTGCAAGCTTGTTCAAATCACCAATACCAGTAAAAAGCTTAGAGCTTTCGTTTCGCATCTGCTCAGATGCACTGGTCAAAGATTGAATTGTATCTTGAAGAATACGGGTTGTATCCAAAAGATTTCTTACGGCATCTTTTTCCTCAATCATTCCCTTCTGAACATTTTTCATAAGTTCATCCATTTGAGAAATGTGAGAGGAAACAGTTGCAAATGATTCAGTTGAAACATTTGAAGATTCCGCAATTTCAGTTATAGATGAAGTAACACTGCCAAGAAGAGCTTTTATCTGACTAGACTGCTTTGCGGAAGTTTCTGCAAGTGCACGAATTTCATCAGCAACAACACCAAAACCACGACCAGCATCACCAGCATGAGCAGCTTCGATTGCAGCATTCATTGCAAGAAGGTTTGTCTGAGAAGCAATGCGTGCTATAGCAGTATTTGCTTCATTCAAATGTGCCGACTGCTGTGCAATCTCCGCCATCTGCTCAGACACACGCTTCTGATTAGACTTACCATTTTCAGACTCTTTAACAAGCAGTTCATAATCCTTAGAGATTTTCTCAACAATGGAACTTACGGACTGAATATTAGTAGAAATATGTTCAATAGCAGAAGAAGACTTTATAATTGCTCCTTCCTGATCAGAAATTTTTTCTTTAAGTCTGCCTATCTCATCTTCTACGGCGGTTACCCCTTCTGTTATGTTCTGAACCTTATTTGTCTGAAGTTTTATCTTTTCATCAATAGAAAAAACACTGTCTGAAGCGGCATTTATGCTCTGAATATTAGTATTCATGCGATCATAAACTTCAGTACCAGTCTTTGAAAGAACTAAAGAATGCTTTTTAAGCTCTTCAATAAGCTTTGCAAGGCTATTTATAACGCTATTACAGTTTTTTGCAAGATGCGAAAGCTCTTTTCCGCCAGTTTCAGGAATGCGGGCTGTTAAATCCGCCTTTCCACTTGAAATGCTTTCCATAGATGCAGAAATCTTTGACATAGAACCAAAGATAATATTTGTAAAAGTCCATACTATAAAACCGCCCAGAATAACACACACAATACCAATGAGAGCAAGCTTTATTATCTCATTCCTCATGCTTCTGACAAATTCATCTATGGCAAAGTCACATCCAACCATGCCAACAACCTGCCCTGAAGAATTCTTAATTCCCTCATAGGTACTTATAGTCCAACCCCACACTTCTTGTTTTGTAATGCCAGAAGTAGTCTGTTCCCCAGTCCTAAAAGCTTCCAAAGGAGCATTTCCCCATGTTTCAACATAATCTTCTGCACCAAGAGGTGAAAAGTTTTCAACATCAGCAGGATCACCCCCATCTACAACATAAAAATAGGAATTTCCCTTTTTAGCCATAGTATAAAGGTAAGATGCACCTACAGATTCCTTTAAATCCATAAGCCACAAACGAAGCTCATCATAATACGGATCAGAGTCATCCATCTTCTTTAAAAATCTTTCAAACTCATCCCCGTCAATATGACTAATAGTTTTAGAGACAACAGGACCACCTTCTGCAGATGAAAAAGTCTTTGCCGTCTTAACAATCATGTTAGCAGATACAATAGTTACAAGGGTAAAAGCAATAATAAAGAACGCTGCAAATACTATTACAAATCTAGCTCTTAGCGATTTAAACATAATCTTTTAATTTCCTTTATTAATGTTATAAAAAAATACTCCTTTAATTATACAATACCGTTTCCTACTCTTGTCAAGTCATAAAATTACATAAAACGCTTGAAAATTTTATATTTTCCATTTATTATAAATATGTAAATACTAATAATGAATTTGTAAACAATCTTTTTTAAGGTCTATTCGTACTCTTTTACTTATTGCCTTATTTTAAAAACAAGTTAATTAAAAAAGCAGACAGGACCGTGTGTCGATGGGTGGGCGCACGGTCTTTTTTTATTTAAAAAGAAAGTCCCATAGAAACACCGAATTCAAATGCATCATGAGGAATATTATAATAAAGCCCCATTCCCACCGCAGGAAGATTTATAGTAGAAAGATAAACACGGAATCCAATGCCAGGTCCATAAGAAAAGTCTGTTTTATCATCATAATCTTTAACAATTACCATCTGATAAACACCATATACTGAAAGCATTGCAAATTTTGTCTGTATAGTTGCAAACTCCAGCCCAAAATTCGAACTAAGCATTTGAGGAGAATGAAAATTAGAAGGCAAAAGATTATTTGCAACACCAGAACGTGTCTGTTGGTTTATTACAGGCATATTATGTTCATTACTTATGCAAGCTTCAAGTAAAAACCTTAAAGTAGGAATAATCGGCTGCTGAATAAAAGCATGAATTTTCTGAGTAGTAACAAAGTCTCCATCTGTAGTAAATCCGATGTTTCCAGACACTTCAAAAGACTTTTCAGATGTAAAAACCCCATTCCATTCAGAAACAGAATACTCAAGAACAGGGCGGAATGTAATTATGTGAATATTATCTAAATCCTTGTCAATAAAATAATTACCAGTATAACACACACCAAACGACCCAGAAAAATGAGTTGTAAACTTTTCCGTTATATCAGCTTCTGCAAAAACTTTATGTCCTTCAAATTCAGAGATTTTATCGCCCTCAATGCTGTCTATTTCCGTTTTCAATTTAGAATAAGAGCCAGAAAGGGAAAATCCAGGGTGAGTTAAATCAACAGAAGGCTTTCTAAATGAAGAAAGAATAGTAAAAGAATCCTTTGAAATCATGCCGCCAAGGAGAAAAAGATCTTTTTCTCCAAAAGCATTTTGATCCAGCATGGCAGCACCTCCAACCAGACCTCCATTTGAAATGGAACCGAATGGAAGAACCAAAAATGAAATTTTTTCTTTCAAAGTAATTTTTACGGTTGTGTCACCTGTTTCGCCATCAGAAGGTACAGCCTGAACATCAATAGAAGAAAACAATCCCTGTGCACGAAGCTCATTTTCTATTGCAGCAGCAGTTTCTTCATCAAAAGTAAAGCCTTTATATTTCTGTAAAACTTTTAAAAGATAAGATTCCCTTGTCCTTTTCAGCCCGGAAAACTCAAAACCAGTAATCGTTCCCTGCTGAACAGAATCTTCGGCAAACAACATGCCAGAGAATAAAACTACTGCCAATAAAAGCAAAACTATTTTTTTCATACTACCACATATATTAAATCAGATAACTTATTAAAATTCAACAAATAAAAATAAATCTAAAGCTTATTAGACCTGTACAAAATCCACAGTCTGCTC
>CACXDK010000168.1 GCA_902766345.1 uncultured Spirochaetaceae bacterium
CTGTTCAAATAAGAATTCTTTTAACAAAAACAGCCGTCTGGACGACAATTCAGACGGCTGTTTTATTTTCTGTGCATCTGAATTCTAAAAAACATTCATTTATATCTTGCCATTACATTACAAGTATGTTATTATCACTTTTGTTAGCAATAAATAACTAATATTACATAAGAGGTATAATAATGGCTACTAGAAGAGGTCCACGTTTTAAGGAATGCAGAAGACTTGGAGTAAATACTTGCGGACATCCTAAAGCATTAAAAAGAATTGACGCTCCCGCTTTCAAGAAAACACACAAAATTTCAGAATACGGAAAGCAACTTATTGAAAAACAGAAAATAAAAGCGTATTACGGTATTATGGAACGCCAGCTTCAACGCTATTTTGACCTGGCATTAAAGGCAGAAGGAAAGACTGGTGAAGCATTGATTACAACACTTGAATGCAGACTAGACAATCTTGTCTACAGACTTGGATTTGCAAACTCAATCCGCATGGCAAGACAGATGGTTACACACGGACATCTTACCGTTGACGGAAAGAAAATAACCATTCCATCTCAAAACATCAAAGTTAATCAGGTAATAAGCTTGAAAGAAAAGTCTAGAAAAAATGAACAGTTTAAGAAAAGTTTTCTTAGCACAAATTCAAAACCTCTTCCTTATCTGCAAAAAAATGAAGATGACTTTTCTGGAAAACTAATTTCTATTCCACAAAGAAAAGAAATTCCTGTAGAAATTAATGATCAGATGGTTGTAGAATTCTATTCAAAATAAAAAGAGAGTTTTTATGGAATTGGGAAAATGTTTTACATCAAGCAGAGATACATTGCTCTGCTATGATTATGTTGCAGGCTTTTTTAAATTAAACAAAGAAGACCGCGACATAAATAAAAGACTGCTTAATGATGCATTTCAAGACATAATTTTCTATATAGGAAGAAACTTGGAGTTTACGGCAGAAACTCTTCCCGATGATATAAAAGAAGCTGGACTTGCATTGTTCAGCCGCAAACACAGTATGTACAAAAAAGCGGCTGACTATGCAACAGGAGATGATATGGAAGACATCATAGAACAGAAACTGGAAAATGGTATTCTTGACTATGATGATTTTTTTGGCAGATTTTCAGAAATTCCGTACGACGTGGAAATCTTACTTGAAAAGTATAAAACCAGATAAAATAATAGGAGGCATTTTATGAAAGCTTGCAGTATAGCAAAGGTTATTGGAAGGGAAATTATTGACTCACGCGGAAATCCTACTGTAGAAGTAGATGTAATCCTTGAAAACGGAGTTATGGGAAGAGCAGCAGTACCTTCAGGAGCATCTACAGGAGAAAATGAAGCTCTTGAACTTCGTGATGGCGATAAAAACAGATACGGTGGAAAAGGCGTACTTAAAGCTGTAGACAATGTAAATAAAATCATAGCACCAGCACTTAAAGGCGATAATGTTTTTGAACAGCGTGCAATTGACATGAAGATGCTGGCTCTTGACGGTACGCCAACAAAGAGCAAACTTGGTGCAAATGCAATCCTCGGAGTTTCGCTTGCAACAGCTCAGGCAGCAGCAAAAGCTCTTGATATACCACTGTACCGTTACATTGGTGGTGCAAACGCTCACGTTCTTCCTGTTCCAATGATGAACATCATCAACGGCGGAGCACATTCAGATGCCCCTATTGCTTTTCAGGAATTCATGATTCGTCCTGTAGGTGCAAAAACAGAAAAAGAAGCAATCCGCATGGGTGCAGAAGTGTTCCATGCTTTAGCAAAACTTCTTAAAGGAAGAGGTCTTTCAACAGCTGTTGGTGATGAAGGCGGATTTGCACCAAAGTTTAACGGCATTAATGATGCTCTGGACTCAATTGTACAGGCAATTAAAGATGCAGGTTACAAACCTGGTGACGATGTAAAAATTGCAATGGACTGTGCAGCATCAGAATTCTCTGTAGAAAAAGATGGCAAGTTCTTCTACAACTACAAACAGCTTTCAAACGGAGCACAGAAAGATCCTAACGGAAAGGAACTTTCTGATGATGAGCAGATTGCATATCTTGAAGAGCTCATCACAAAGTAACCTATTGATTCCATTGAAGACGGTCTTGATGAAAACGACTGGGAAGGCTGGAAGAAACTTACAGCAAAAATCGGAGAC
>CACXDK010000169.1 GCA_902766345.1 uncultured Spirochaetaceae bacterium
ATAAACATTGGTACTTATGCAGGTTTAGTCCGTTTTGATGGTGTTGCTTTTACAACTTTGAAAAGGGGAAAAGATAATCAGTACACTTTTAATTCTGTCCGCGTTTTGATGCAGGATTCTAGTGATAATCTTTGGGTTGGCTCTAACGAAGATGGTTTGCAGCTTATTTCAAAAGACGGTGAAAACATAACCTTTACCACGCAAAACGGATTACCGAATAATTCCATCCGTGCAATTGTTGAAGACCGAAAAGGAAATGTATGGGTTGGTACTGCAGCAGGTGTTGTTTATCTTTCAAAGAATAAAAGGCTTTTTAACCCTCAGTTTGAAGCCGGTTCTGTTCCTGAAGGTGTTGTTACAAGGGAGCTTTTCTGCGATACAGCAGGTCGTATATGGCTTGTAACTGAAAATGAAAAGGGTCTGTTTGTTTTTCAAGATGGACTGTTTCGCACTATTGCATCTCTTGATTTTCTGGGGAATTACGGTACTTCTGCTATTGGTCAGGATTTGCAGGGAAACTTTTGGATTGGCCTGCGTTCTGGCGGACTTGTAAAAATTGAAAACGGTATTGCAACCTTGATGAAAACTGATTCTGTGCTTGATACTCTTGAAATTCATACGATTTTTATGGGTAAAGACGGTACAATTTGGTTTGGAACTGCTGAGGGTATTGTTGCATATAATAATGGTGTTTATTACGAATATAAAAATCCTGCTCTGCGGGGGGTTAACGTCAGTAAAATAATCTGTGACCGTGAGGGTAACATTTGGCTTGCTACGGATAATAACGGTATTGGTAAGCTGACTCATGGGCGTTTTAAGATGACTAAAACGCACTGTGCTACAAATGCCATTGCTGAAGATAGGAATGGTCGTGTTTGGATAGGGACTGATAAAGGCGTTCTTTGTTACAAAAATGACATGCCTGAAGAAAATGAACTTACAGAGTTTACAAAGAATGTCCGCATTCGACATGTAGAAGTTGCAAGTAATGGTGATATTCTTGTCAGTTGTTATTCCAAGTTTGGACAGTTGCGTTATTATGTCAGTGGTGAAAGAAAGGGTGAAATTGACAGCTGGACAATGAAAAACGGTCTTGCTGGTGAAAAAGTCCGCGTTGCCATAGAAACAAAGCCTGGTGAACTGTATGTAGGTACGACATCGGGACTAAGTATTATTCATACAGATGGTACTGTAAAAAATTTCAGGCGATTGGACGGACTTGATAATGATTACATCATGTGTCTTTACAAAGACCGAAATGGTGTAATTTGGATTGGAACGGATGGTGGTGGCGTATTCCTTATGAAAGATGAGCAGATTTTGGGAAAGATAACTCCTGAAAGCGGGCTTGTTGGTAACGTTATTTTTAAAATTTTTCAGGATAAGGATGATGCGTATTGGATCTGTACTGGAAAAGGTATAACACGATGTCCTTCGTATGACAGTTCTAAAGAAATTGTTCCAAAAGATTTTCAAGTTGTATCGGCTGATCAGGGGCTTGATATTGATGCAGTCTTTCAGATTATTCCTGATACATCTGGTGATGTATGGCTGACTAGTAACTATGGTATTGCATCTGCTCCTTTTGAAGATTTGGTAAAAGTTGCAGAAGGTACAAAAGATACTTTCTCTGTTAAATTTTATAATAAAAATGACGGGCTTGATTCTGAAGGAACTACATCAACGGCTTTGAGTATATGCGACCATTATGGACGCTTATGGTTTACAATGATAGATGGTTTTGCTGTTTATGATCCTGTTAAGGTTCATGAAAACCCAATCATGCCATTAGTATGCATTGAAAGCATAATTGTTGATTCTGTTGAATATACAAATCCTGCCTCTGTGATTGAACTTAAGCCTGGTACAAAACGAGTTGATGTAAAGTTTACAGGGTTAAGTTTTGATGCTCCTGAGCGTATTCAGTTTATACATAGGCTTACGGGATTTGAAGATGATTTCTCAGAGCCAGACTTTAACAGAACAATTTCGTATACAAACTTAAAGCCTGGTCGCCATTTCTTTATTGTAAGTGCCATTAACGGAGACGGCCTTGCTTCTGATAGTGCGGAAACCATGCTTTTGGTTCAGGAGCCGTATTTTTATCAGACTGCATGGTTCTGGATTACTGTAGGAATAATTTCATTGGGTATAATTTTTACTGTTGTCTATCTAAAGGAACTTGCCATAAAAAAAGAAAATATACGTTTGGATGGTCTTGTGAAGGAGCGTACAAGAGAACTTGCTCTGGAAAAGGAAAAATCTGATCAGCTGTTGCATGCAATTTTGCCAGACAAGATTGCTCAGGATTTGAAAGATAATATACATTCTACTGGTGAAAACTTTGCAGATGTTTCTATTCTTTTTTCTGACATTGTTAACTTTACAAAAACTTCAAGCGAACATTCTGCTCTTGAAATTGTTCTGGCACTTAATGATTTGTTCTGCCGCTTTGATGAGCGTGCTAAACAGCTGGGAGTTGAAAAAATCAAGACTATTGGAGACGCTTATATGGCAGCTTGTGGTTTGCCTACTCCAAATGAAGATCATGCAAAGATTATGGTGGAATTTGCAAAAGGAATGTATGAAGATTTGAGGGAATATAATAGAACTGCATTCATCAAGTTTAATATTCGCGTAGGAATTAACTGCGGTCCTGTTAATGCTGGAGTTATTGGCAAAACTAAATTTTTGTATGACGTTTGGGGAAATTCTGTAAATGTTGCCAGTCGCATGGAGTCTGCTTGCTCTCCTGGTGGCATAAGGGTATCCGAAACTGTGTATGAGCATTTGAAAGATTGTGACATAAAATTCAGTGAGCCTATAGAGTGTGACATAAAAGGTAAGGGTATAATGACTACTTATGATATTGTTACTGGGGAATGTTATGAAAAATAAAGTGTTGATAAAGGCTTTTTGTTGTATTGTTCTTCTGGGGGTTATAAGTGTTTTTATTGGATGTGAAAAACTAAACTTTCAAATAAAATTAAAGAGTGAACCTGTTGTAAAAGTTGGACTTCTTCATTCTCTTTCTGGATACATGTCTGAAAGTGAAATTCCTGTTATGGATGCAGAGCTTTTGGCAATTGAAGAAATTAACTCAAAAGGTGGTGTTCTTGGGAAAAAAATAGAAGTTGTTCAAGAAGATGGACAAAGTGATCCGAAGGTTTTTGGAGAACTTGCCCGTAAAATGTTGACGGATGATGGGGTTGTAAGTATTTTTGGCTGCTGGACATCTGCGACCCGTAAAGAAGTTAAATCTGTTGTTGAACAGGATGATATTTATGGTTTGTTGTGGTATCCTCTGCAATATGAAGGTCTTGAAGCTAGTCCTAATATCATGTATATGGGGGCAGCTCCAAATCAGCAGATTGTTCCTGCAGTGGAATACTGTGCTGCAAATATTGGAAAACGAATGTTTTTGATCGGTTCTGACTATGTATTCCCTAAGACTGCAAACAAGATAATAAAATCCTTACTTGCTTCTCTTGGTGGAGAATGTGTAGGGGAGTACTATGTTGCTGAAGATTCTTCTGATTTTGATTATGTTATTGAGCAGATAAAGACTTTGAAGCCTGATGTGATTTTGAACACTGTGAATGGAGTTTCAAATAAGGCTTTTTTCAACAAGTTGTTTGAAGAAGGAATTACGGCTGATGTTATTCCTGTAATGAGTTTTTCTATTGCAGAGGAAGAGATAGAACATATCGGTTTGGACATCATGGAAGGTCATTATGTTGTGTGGAGTTATTTCCAATCTATACAGACCGAACGAAATAAAATGTTTGTTGCTCGCTTTAAAAACTTATATGGCAATTTTCGTGCAACAGCAGATCCTATCGAAGCTGGTTATATTGCTGTGTACATGTGGGCAAAAGCTTGTGAAAGGGCAGGAACTTTTAATGTTGAGGATGTCCGAATGGCTGCTAAAGGACTTTCTTTTGATGCTCCAGAAGGTACTGTAACTATTGATGGTGAAAATCAGCATTTGTCAAAGCGAGTGCGTGTTGGAAAGATAAGTAAAGAAGGCTTTATTAAAGAAATATGGAAAAGTGAGGATGTTGTTAAGCCTGATCCATACCTTAGCACCTATTCTTGGGCAAAAGGGTTGTGATTATAGACAATAAGACTGTTATTTCTTATAATTCACGGTATGAAAACTTCTAACAAATTTACTTTAGTTAGAATAATACTGGCTCCAGTATTATTCCTTATATATTTTGTACCCGAATGGCTGAATATACCGGATGGAACTTTTGTGACGATACTTTCTTCCTGTATTCTTATACCTCTACTTGCTTTTGCGGAATTTACGGATTTTTTAGATGGTTTTTTTGCACGCCGTCATAATGAGGTTAGTGATTTTGGCAAGATGTTTGACCCTTTTGCTGATGTTTTTCTGCACCTTTCAATGTTTACATGCTTCGTTTTTGCAGGTTATATGCCTCCTGTTCTGTACATTCTTATTTTGTACAGGGAATTCAGCCAGAATTTCCTGCGCATGGTAGCTGCAAAGAAAGGAACTGCTATTGCTGCCCGTAAAGGTGGAAAGCTTAAAACTGTTATGTATGTTGCGGCCTGCTTTGTTTCTTTAATTCAGGAGTCTTTGTTCAGAACAGGTCTTGCTGTGTCTTGGAACGTAAATATGCATGCATTCTATATTGCGGGCATTTGTGTTTATGTTGTATGTGTAGTATTGTCATATTCATCTTTTGTTGATTATTTGATTCATTTTGGCAGTGTTTTAAAAGAAGCTGCTGATGAAAAAAAATAATACAAAAAAAATAAAAAAAAATTGTAAAAAGAGTTGACAAAAAAAATGAGTGGTGATATAGTCTTATTCACCTGCGAAACACCGCAGCAAAGTTTTTTGACAGAAAAGAGAAG
>CACXDK010000170.1 GCA_902766345.1 uncultured Spirochaetaceae bacterium
AATTTCAAGAGTAGAAACAACACTTTCCTTCGCAATAAAGCCACTTACAAGTGCAACAGAAATTTGCCAGTTGCCAAGACCTATAGGCTTCATGATTGGGGAAATAAGACGTGCAATTGATGCCAGCATGCTCCGTTCTGCATCGTTTACAACCTGCAGCTTCCAGTTAAAGCTTTGCAAGAACCATACAACAATTGTAGCAATAAAGATTATCGTAAAGGCACGCTGTAAAAAGTCCTTTGCCTTTTCCCATAAAAGCTGTGCAGTATTGCGAAGGCCTGGCATTCTGTAATTAGGAAGCTCCATTACAAAAGGAACAGCTTCGCCTTTAAAAATAGTTCTCTTGTATAAAAGTGCAATTATAATTCCAACAATAATTCCCAAAAAATAAAGACCCGTCATGATCAATCCACCATGCTTTTGGAAAAATGCACTTACAAAAAAAGCATAAATAGGAAGCTTGGCAGTACAGCTCATAAATGGAGTAAGAAGAATCGTCATTTTTCTGTCGCGTTCACTAGGAAGAGTTCTTGTTGACATGATTGCAGGAACAGAACAGCCGAAACCTATTAAGAGTGGTACAATGCTTCGCCCTGAAAGTCCTATTTTTCTAAGAAGCTTATCCATAAAAAATGCAACACGTGCAATGTATCCTGAATCTTCCAGCATGGAAAGAAAGAAAAACAGAGTTACGATTATTGGCAGGAATGAAAGAACGCTTCCAACACCTGCAAAGATACCTTCTATTATAAGACTGTGAAGAACTTTGTTTACGCCTATTGAAGCTAATGTAGAATCGCATGCGGTTGTAAGAACTTCAATGCCTTGTTCCAAAAGTCCTTGAAGCCATGCTCCAATTACATTAAATGTAAGGTAAAAAACACCTGCCATTATTGCAATGAAGCATGGAATGGCTGTCCATTTTCCTGTAAGAATTTTGTCTATTCTTTGACTTCTTGCTCTTTCTTTGCTTTCGTGAGGCTTCTTTACGCAGAAGTCGCAAAGACGGTAGATAAAACTGAAACGCATGTCTGCAATGGCGGCACTTCGGTCAAGATTGCGTTCTTTTTCCATTTGCAATATGATGTGTTCAAGCATTTCTTTTTCATTTACATCAAGATCTAGCTTGTGAAGAATACGTTTGTCATCTTCCAAAAGTTTTGTTGCTGCAAAACGCACAGGAACTTTTGCATTTTCTGCATGGTCTTCTATAAGGTGTATTGTTCCGTGGAGTGCTCTGTGTACTGCACCGCCGTTGTCTTCTTTGCCACAGAAATCCTGACGGAGTGGACGCTCTTGAAATTTTGCAACATGCAGTGCGTGGGAAATGAGTTCTTCTATACCCTGTCCTTTCTTTGCTGAAATAGGAACAACGGGAACTCCAAGAATGTGCTCCATCTTGTTTACGTCAATTGAACCGCCGTTGGCTGTCATTTCATCCATCATGTTCAGTGCGATTACTAGCGGAATATTCAGTTCCAAAAGCTGCATTGTAAGATACAGATTGCGTTCAATATTTGTTGCATCTACAATATTTATGATTGCATGTGGTTTTTCATTCAAAACAAAATTGCGGGAAATAAGTTCTTCGCTTGTATATGGCGACATGGAATAAATTCCAGGAAGATCGGTTATGAGAGTGTTTGCATGTCCTTTGATTGCACCTGATTTTCTGTCAACAGTTACACCTGGAAAATTTCCTACATGCTGGTTAGAACCTGTTAGTTTATTAAAAAGTGTTGTTTTTCCGCAGTTCTGATTTCCTACAAGTGCAAAAGAAAGTATAGTTCCTTCAGGAAGTGGTTTTTCTTCTTTTTTATCGTGATACTTTCCACCTTCGCCAAGTCCGGGATGTTCTGCATTTGCGGAAACTTCTTGAAGCTGTGTTTCAGTCTTTGTCTGTTCCGTTTTGCTGACGGCTTCTACTTCAATTTTTTCTGCATCGGCAACACGAAGTGTAAGTTCGTAACCATGCAGACGGAATTCCATTGGGTCTCCCAGTGGTGCATATTTTACAAGAGTAATCTGTGCTCCTGGAATGATGCCCATGTCAAGAAAATGCTGTCTGAGTTCGCCGTTTCCGCCTAGTTTTTTTACGCTTACAGTTTCCCCGATTTTTATTTGATGAAGATTCATAGTTTAAAGTTAGCTGAGTTTTTGTGGATTGTCAATTGCACAGGTCTTGCATTTTTAGGTTTACAGGATATATCATGGTATTATGAAAAGAATAGCATTTTTGGTTTTAGCCGCTAGTGTAATGATTGTTTCCTGCAAGGGAAAAAGAAATATAGCTTTGTCAGAAGAGGCTTCTAA
>CACXDK010000171.1 GCA_902766345.1 uncultured Spirochaetaceae bacterium
ATTTTTTTGCTTTACAAGATTTGTACATTCAACACCATCAAGCAAAGGCATACGTATATCCATGAGGATAATGTCAGGCACATTTTTTTCAATAGACTCAAGTACTTCATGTCCATTACCTACAATATCTGTTACACAAAATTCACCTTCATTTTCAAGATACAGCCTAAGACTTTCCCGTATCAACTGCTGATCATCTGCAATAAGAACTTTTATCATTGAAGATCCTCCATTGTTCCTCCGTTGCGTACTGGCATCACAGCCTTTACCGTAAAACCATCCTGCGAATAAAACTCTACAGTTCCCCCAAGCATTGCAACACGCTCCCGCATGTGTGCAGTTCCAAAACCACTTTCAAATTTCTTACAGCCGACTCCATTGTCGGAAATAATCATGACAAGTTCCCTGTCATTACCAGAAATCTGAATGTCAATTTCAGAAGAATGACCATGCCGAATTGCATTTGTAATGCTTTCCTGTACAACCCGGAATATCGTATTACATTCATATTCATCCAAATCGGACAAACGCACAGAGCACCTGTAGCGGATTACAATGCCCGTAGCAAGACGGGTTTTTTCAAGCATGTCCTTGATTTGATTTCCCAAAGGAGATGTATCACCGCTGTCCTGTAAAGCTCTGACCGATCTCCTTATATCAGCAATGCCTTCCTTTGCTACTCCCGAAATGACTTTCAACTGGCTTTTTGCAGCCTGAGGATTAACGTCCATAATGGCAAGGCAAGTATCAACTCCCACAGAAATGCCTGTCAGAGAATGTCCTACAGTATCATGAATCTCCATGGCAAGCCTGTTTCGTTCACGGGTTTCACCCATGCGTTCCTTTATATCTGCATATTCCCTAAGTTCACCATTAGCTTTACGAAGCTTTGCATAAAGCCGTCGAATTTCATCTATTGTACTTTTTTGACGTCGGATAACCTCGATGCAAAATATGACAAAACAAAGAAAGTTTAAATCCCTCATTATGTAGTATATGAAGAAGAGCCTCTGTTGCATATTTCTTTCATGAAACAAAAAATAGCTTCTTACAGAAAACAGAGGAATAAAAACGCTTATAAGGTCATAATTACACAGCATGTAAATAAGGGAACCTAATGTCATGACAAGAAATTTTCTATTACTTTTTATGTAGTATATTATATTTGCCAAAGTCCACAGGATAAAGCCACTGCTATTAAAATTAGAAACAAACACTATTACGACATTAATGATTGCATCTACATACAATGTAACAGTCGTAACCATGCGAACATGCCTTGCAGACATCTGACGTAAAACAAATGTAAAAAACATTGCAGCACAAAGCATCAACGTATAGACAAACAGAAGCATTGGATTTTCTGGTACAATTCCAACAGAATAAAAAAGTTCTGCTCCTCTGGCAGTAAGGCATGCCTGTCGGGAAGATGCAAATATAACAGCAGCCATAAAGATACATGCCGTCATATTCAAACCTAGCATTACATAGCGGAATCCCAACAGATTTATTTTATGCCTCATACACACCCCTACTCACTGCCAGCCCATAACTGTGAATGAATCAACAGTATCTTTGGAAAGCAGTCTGACAGGTACAACTATAGTATCAGAAACACTTTTTCCATTTAAATAATTGTACGCAGCAGCCACAGTCTTCGATGCTATTTCAGAAGGATACTGGGCAACGGTTGCCTCCATACCGCCCTGAATAACCATCATTTTACCAGAAGGAGAACCGTCTATTCCGTAGACCAGCTGCCCAGACCATACATTATTATTGTGCATGGCTGCAAGAGCTCCCAATGCCGTAGGATCATTTCCTCCGAACACGACATCAAAATCAAGATTAAGGTTAAGAAACTTCTGCATTTCCACCATGGTTTCGTGCAGCAAGGTAGTTCCCGATGCCATGTAGATAATTTCATAAGGAAATTCTACATCATCCAAGGTATCTGTAAATCCTTTCAGCCGTGTACATGTAGAACTTATCTTACTATCATACAATACTACAATGCGGGCTTTATTCCGTTTAGCAACAACATCTTTGGCAATAAGAACTCCTGCCTCGTAATTGTCAGATATTAC
>CACXDK010000172.1 GCA_902766345.1 uncultured Spirochaetaceae bacterium
GATGCTTTTAATTCTGACAATTCTTGGTTTGATGCTGATAACTGGAAAGACAGCGGTTCTATGAGTTTTACCCTTGCATGGAACATTACGAACATGTTGCCTTTTTCTGATAACAGGCAGAAAGCTCAGGATTTGAAGGATAATATCAAGAAACTGGAGTTGTCAAAAGAGACTCTCAAAGAAAATCAGAAGATGGAAGTAATAAAAGCTCTTGATACAATGAAATCTGCACGCGAGCAGATTTCTGCAATGAGCCGTAACATAACCCTTGCCCAACGTTCTTATGAAATGGCTGAGCGCTCTTATGAAGCTGGAACAACGGAACTTTTGTCGTTGCGCGATTCTGAAGAACAGCTTTTCAAAGCAAAGCTGGGGTTGGCAAATCAGAAGTTTAACTATATTGCAGCAATGCTTGACTTAGAGAAGATATTGAATACAACATTTGGAGAATAAAATGAAAAAAATATTTGTTGCCGTGCTTTTGTGCTCAATTGTTTTGGCAGGATGTAAGAAGCCTAATGCAGCCCCTAAGGCTGCTGCACCTGAGGAAGAAGAAGTTGTTTACGCTGTTACAGGATACAAGACCATAACTGGTAATCTTGATGACTATCTTGAATTTGGTGGAGATGTTTCTTCCGTTTCCGCTGTTGACGTTATTCCTGACATGGCGGGAAAGATTTCTAACATTCTTGTAAGCGTTGGAGACATGGTAAAAAAAGATCAGGTAATTGCTTATGTTGACGCAAGCCGACCTGGAATGAATTATAAGGCTAGCCCTGTAAAAGCTCCTATTGCAGGAAGAATAATTTCTTTTACTCCTATGCTTGGTGCAACTGTTTCTCAGGCAATGGCAATTGCTAAAATAAGCAATACGGATGAACTTGAAATAAAGATGAGTGTACCTGAACGCTTTATAAGCCGCATTCACAATAACCAAACGGCAAGTATTTCTTTTGATGCGTATCCTGGCGTTACATTCTATGCACGAATCTTTGAAGTAAGCCCCGTCCTTGATACTTCAACAAGGACTATGGACGTAAAGCTCCGCATGATAGAAAATGATGAGCGCATAAAGGTGGGTATGTTTGCTCGTATCCACCTTGTTACCGAAACCGTAAAGAATGCTACTGTAATTCCTTCTGCCTGTATAGTGACAAGAGAAGGAAAACCTTATGTGTTTGTGATAAGTCCTAATTCTCAGAATGCTTCTTTACGTGCCGTTACTGTGGGAATGAATGTTGACAACAAATCTGAGATTATCTCAGGCATTTCCGAAGGCGAAGTTATTGTTGTTAAGGGACAGTCACTTCTTAATGACGGTGCAAAAATAAATGTAATTTCTATGCAGGAGTAGGGTAAGATGACTATTTCCGAACACGCAGTCAATAAGCCTGTAACTACACTGCTTATATTTATAGTAACTATAGCACTTGGTGTTTACTGTACGTTTAATCTTTCCGTCGATATGTACCCAGACATGAAGTTTCCTTACATGCTGGTTATGACGAATTACAAGAATGCTGGACCAGAGGAAGTTGAGCAGAGTCTTACAAGACCTATGGAAAGCTCTCTTTCTGGAGTAAGTGGATTAAAGAAACTCCAGTCTCAGTCTTCTGCTGGCTTAAGTCTTGTAATAATGGAATTTGACTATGGAGTTGATTTGGATTCCGTAGCCAACGAGGTAAGAGATAAGATTGACCTTGTGCGCTCCTACCTTCCTTCTGGTGCGGATAATCCAATGTCTGTAAAAGCAGACCCTTCAATGCTTCCTATTATGACGCTTTCCTTGCGGGGTAACAGAACGCCTGAGGAACTTAGAAAGTATGCGGAAGATATTGTTCAGCCGCGTCTTGAACAGATAGACGGCATTGCTTCTGCAAATATTTCTGGTGGTCGCGAAAAATCTATTAACGTAGATATTCCTCGTGATCGTCTTGAAGCTTACGGACTGTCAATTTCTCAGATTGCACAGATGATTGGTGCACAGAACTTGCAGAGTTCTGGTGGTACAATTACAAGCGGTGATACTAACTATACAATTAAGACAAACGGAAAATATACCAGTCTTGATGATCTTAAGAATACTGTAATATCTTATAAGGCAGCTCAGTCAGACGGAATGGGAGCACCTTCTCTTAAAACAATACGTTTGCGCGATGTTGCTGATGTATACGAAGGCTATAAGACAGAAAGTACTCTTGCTTATCTTGATGGTAATCCTTGTGTCATACTAAGCTTGCAGAAGCAGAGTGGAAAGAATTCTGTCAGCTCTGCAAAGAAAGTACGAAAGGCTCTTGTTCAGATAAAGAAAGATTTGCCTTCTGATGTTGAGATTCTTGAAACTTCGAATACTACGGATGTTATTGAGCAGACTATATCTGAGGTTGTTACTTCTGTTGTACAGGGTGCTCTCCTTGCCATTGCCGTCTTGCTCGTGTTCCTGCGTTCATTCAAGAGTACCATTATCGTAGGTCTTGCAATTCCTATTTCTGTATTCATCACCCTCCTGCTCATGTATTTTACGGGAATTACTGTAAATATGATTTCTATGGTAGGACTTCTTCTTGGAATAGGTATGCTTGTAGATAACTCCATAGTTGTTCTGGAAAATATATTCTCGTACACGCAGAAAGGTGCTAAGGCTAGGGTTGCGGCTACGTTAGGTTCTCAGGAAATGATAACTTCTATTACAGCCAGTACGCTCACTTCTGTGTGTATCTTCCTTCCTATGATTCTTTTCCAAAAGCAGATAGGCATGATGGGAATGATGTTCCATGACCTTGCCTACACAATCATATTCTCTCTTATGTGTTCTTTGATTGTTGCAATAGCTCTTGTTCCTGTCCTTACGTCCAAGTATCTTAAGGTAGAAAGGCTTGCAAATGAAGGGCACCGTGGAATCTTCCATGGACTGAACCTTGCATGTGACAATGCTTTCAGAAGTTTTGAGAATGTATTTGGAAAAGGTGTTGCCTTTGTTCTTAAGTTAAGATGGCTGTTTATATTGCTTCTTATTGTTCTTTTTGGGCTTGCCGTATTCCAGACTATCCGAATGGGATTCATTCTCATGCCAGATTCTGCTTCAAATACTATTACTGTTAGTATGGAGCTTCCAAAGGGTACAACTCTTTCTGTTACCGATGACAATATACGTAGTCTTGAATCTATGATTATGAATGACTTGCAGGGGGTAAAATACAGTTCCATTTCTGTAGGTGGAAGTTCATGGTTTTCTTCTAGTTCTGAAACAAATACTGCTTCGGTAACTATTTCTCTGTATCCTCCTAAAGAAAGGCAGGAAGGCTGGGATAATGAGCCTAGTGCAAAAGCAAAAATCCGCCGTTACTTTAATAAATTCCCTGGTGCAAAGATAAC
>CACXDK010000173.1 GCA_902766345.1 uncultured Spirochaetaceae bacterium
ATTTGCAACCTTAAAAAGGGCATTTCTGGTAGAAAGTTCCATTGACTGTGTTCCATAAACCATGCGGAATGCACCGCCAAGCGAAAGCCTATCATCAAGGAACTTGTATGCACCACCAATTTCTCCACCGTAAGTGATGGATTTTACCTTAAGGACATGATCCGCAGCAGCACCAGCAACAGCTTGTGCAAGCATAGCATATTGTTGATAGGCCGCAGTTTGTCCTGCACCTGCATACAAAGCAGCTGCAGTCTGGGCTTCTTTTGCAGCACTGATAAGTTTTGCAGCAATTAATGATGAACCGTTATAAAAATTAAGAGAACCACCGCCTGCATAAACTCCAAAGTTAAAAAAGCCTGCAAAGTTTTTCTTGTGGACTACTAAGTCTACATCAGGATAGAGCCATACATCTGTAGTATCTGAAGATGCCGTCTCTATATTCTTAGACTTAAAGACAGGCACCAACGTATCACTATTAACCTCGTGCGTATAGTCTTTTAATACAAACTGGTTACCTATTTCAATCCACAGACCGTCATCCATGAAAGCGGTTCCAGCAATGTTGTAAAATGCAGCTTCTGGGCGCTGGGTTTCAACATTACGGCTTGGATTACGCAGATAGCCTGTGCTCATATTTGTTTTGTTTTCAACACCGCCTGCAAATGCAAGTACAGTGGTTAGGGCTGTTGCTGCAAAAATAAAAACTCTCTTCATCGCAATTCCTCCTAGGTGTTTAAATATGTATTTAAAAATCCGAAACCATATAATATTTTATTATATCCCCTTATTTGTTACAAAACAAGATTTTTTTTTAACAGATTTTTTTTAACAGAGACAGTTTTTTTTCTTCTGTTTTATTGACTGGTACAAAAACTTTACAGTATATTACAAAAAAATAATACATGAGGAGTATATTATGTCAAATACTATTGTAAAATCTATCAGTAAGTCTCTGATTACAACAGCTGTTATTGTTCTGTTGATTGTAGTCGTTCTTTCAAATTCATTCGCTGTTGTTGCTCCAAACGAAAGAGGTGTTGTTGTAGAACTTGGCCAGATAAAAGAAGGAGTTGTAATGCCTGGCGTAAAGGCTCACATTCCATTCATTTCAAAAGTACGCAAATTCCGTCTTGAACCAAAAACTTATGAAGTTACCTTCACTGTTGGCGGAGACGGTGCAATTACAAAGGACATGCAGACTGTAGGTGCTACTGTTGCAGTACGTTATATATATGATGAAAATCGCATAATGGACATTGTTACCCGCTACTATAATGATTCAATCATACAGGGTGCAATGAAAGATAACGTTAAGGCATCTTTGAAGGAAACAACTGGTAAATACAGCATTTATGAGCTGGTTGAACAGCAGAACAAAATTACAGCAGAAGTTGCTGAAGCCATGCTTGCAAGAATGGCAGACTACCCTATTGCAATCAGCCAGACTACAATTACAAACTGGGACTGGAGCGATGATTTTGACCGCCAAATTAAGGAAACTGCAAACAGAACACAGCAGGTAAAGCAGGCTGAACAGGAAGCAAACATTGCTGCTGCTCAGGCACAGAAGCTTGTTAAGGAAGCTGAGGCTAAAAAGCAGGCTGCAGAACTTGATGCACAGGCTGCTGTTGCAAAGGCTCAGGGTGAAGCAGATGCAGAACGCATTAAAGCGGATGCTCAGGCTTACACAAACAAAAAGATTTCTGAAAACTACTCAGTCATGAAAGCTCAGTGGGATTATGAAATTGAACTGGAGCGTGCAAAACGCTGGAACGGAAAGGAAGTTCCGGAAGCTGCCTATGTTGTACCAGGAACAGGTGCTGTAGTTCCTCTAAAGGCAAACTAAAACACATATTTTAAAAGAGAAGCCGTCTGCATTTATGAAGTGCAGACGGCTTTTTTTTTCGTCTTTTACTGTGCGAATCATAGCTTCGTAAACCGCATCATCGCCGAAGTTATAGAGTCAAAATAAAGACGAAAGATAACCGTTTGTTCAAGTATGTTA
>CACXDK010000174.1 GCA_902766345.1 uncultured Spirochaetaceae bacterium
CAAATTTGCCGTAGATGAATTTATAGAGCTTTCAAGAGCAGCACTTTTCCCACCAAGCTGAGATTGAAGGCTAGATGTAATGTCATTAATATTATTCTCAATTGCGGAAGCCCTCTCTTCAAAAGAGGCATAAAGATTCTGAATTTTTTCAGAAGAAGATGCAGACATTGACTGAGCAGAGTTTTCAACAGATGCCATAATGGAATTTGTTTTTTCTGCAAGAGAATTTTTAATGTCATCAATAATTGAATTGCAAGAAGTTTCCAGTTCGTCTGCACGACTGTGATACAAATCTTCAAGTGAACGGATTTTATCTGTAAAAGAAGAATCCATTACACCTGTACGTTCTGCAACAACATCGTTAAGGCGGTTTATCTTTTCTTCAAGGTCAAGATTTAAAGCTTCTGTACGATCTTCTACAAATGCACTCAATTCTTCTGCTTTTTCTTCAAAAGAATTGTCAAAAGCCTTTGTTTTTTCAACAAGATTTTTCTGAACGGACTGAATTTTATTTTCTATAAAACCAATAAGACGACTTGCTTCAGCTTCAAGGGAATCAATAACTTCCTTTTTTCTATCTTCTGAACGTTTCTGCAGTTCCTTAAAAGAAGTTTCTTCCAGTTCTTCTGCATTGTGGGCAGCATTAGAATAGGCAGCCTGAATGTCAGAAGCAATTTTTTCCATTATATTATTATTAGTTTCAACATATTTTTTGGTGGATTCATCAATAGCATTTGCACGGGCTTCATATTCTTCAAGAAGCCCTTTTTTTATTGATTCAAGCTGTTCTACGTTTTTATCTGTAAAACGCTTAGGTAAATCTGCAATCTTACGGTCTAAAGCATCAACCGTTTTCTGCTGGGTAGCGAGACGTGCATTGAATTTTTCTATTGTATCAGCTTCTTTTTTTACATTTTCAAGATTTTGTTCGACAGCAACAGTCATTTCCATCAGATTTTTAACAAGATTATCATAAGAAGCAATCTTGTTTCCGATGTTTTTCATATTATCAATGATTACTTGAAGATCGTCTGAGTTTCCTCTAACTTCCTCTAACTGATCAGCAATACGCTTTAAAGCACCTTTTGCCTGAATGTCCAACTTTTCAAACTCGCTGGAACGGCTATCTACAAGAGCTTCTTTCTCTTTGAATTTCTGCTCAAGATCAGACTTACACTTTTCAGCATACTTCTTTACCTTTTCCATCGAACTTTCATTTTTGTCCATGCGCCTTAATCCCACAGAAAGCGCAGCCGACAGTACGACGGATACAATAATTCCAAGAACAATCACTTTTTATTTCCCCACCCAAAAATATCTGTTATTATATCACATGTTTCTATATTTTGTCTATTTTAATACAATATTCTTCAATTGGCGATAGTTTTTAAAAGAAATATCCGCCAAAGAACACTTAATATTGAAGATTTTTCTTAATCCCTTAAGCAAATAGGCAGTTTTCATGCCAGAATTCCTTGCTCCCATAACATCATACTTAATGCTGTTTCCCACATAAAGAATCTCTTCTGGCTTTACGCCAAGTTTTTCTGCCAATATTGCAAACGGATAAATAGAAGGTTTTAATGCCCCAGACTCTTCCGAACCAATGCAAACATCACACAAAGAACGCAGTCCCCACAACCGTCCTTTCTGTTCTGGAGGAAAATCCGAAAGAATACCTATTTTCAACCCTGCCGCCTTAAAAGCACAAAAAGTCTGATACACATTTGAATAGGGCTTTAAGGCAAAAAAATAAGGTTTAAGACCTTCATAACAAATTTCGTTTATCTGATCTTTTGCAAATTCTGTAGTAACGTGCATTTCATCAGCAAGAAGCCTTGCCTGATACTCAAAAAAATCTGGAAGAGGTGCCGTCTGATGCAAAACATTACGGACTTTATTATATTTTATGAAGAATTCTATATGATGAAGAAAGTATCCGGCAATGCGAGTATATAAACGCCAGGAAGGATAAAGAGTTCCGTCAATATCGAAGGCTATCGCCTTAATACCATTATACATAAGAATAAGTATAATGATATTAAGGAATTCTGTCTATTGTTATTTTATCATAGGGCTAAAGTAATCTGTAGCCTCAACCCGTTCAAGATGAACGAATGAATCTTCGTGATTTTTAATGAATTCAGAAAGGGTAAATTCTTTGCCCATTTCATAAACAACGCAGTCAAATTTTCCCTTAGCATCAAAGAACGGGAACAGAACAGCACAGTTTGTAAATGCCGAGTTTTCAGGCTTATCAGCAGAATGTTGTTTTATTGCAGCAAAGTAAAAGTGTCTTGGCTCTGTTGCAGCAAGAATATAAAGCAAGCCTTTAAGTTCACGCAATGCATAGCCAGTATCAATGCTATAGCCTGTAGACTGCAAAAGATTTCCATCAACAACATCTGCTACAAATGGAGAAATACGGACATCAACGCCTGTAACATCTTTTGCACCCATTGTATATGTATATCTGCGTTTGCTAGAACGTGCATTCAAGGCTTCTACGGCAAGATTACGGCACCAGTCCAATGTAAAAGAAAGATTCCAGTTCTGAGCAATAACACCGTTTTTACCAAGACTATTGTAATTAACTGTAGGAGCAACAAGATCTTCTATACGGGTATTTTTACCCATCGTCGTTTTTACAATACCGTCTGTAATCCACTTCAAAAATCCAGGACCGCTCATTACAAGCATTCCTTTATTTACAGCTGAAGCAACAGCAGCATCGATAGATGCATTTTTTGCAGCATCTTTTGTATTAGCCTTAAAAGGCTCATTTGTTTCTATGCTGTAAAGCTCTTCGTTCTCATTGTAACAGGCATCTTCCTGATAATACATCTTTTTAAGATAACCGCGGATAAGATTTGCCATCTGCAATACAGAATGGTACTGCCCCGGAACAACACTCACCTGTCCCCATGGCAAAGAACGGACAGTCATTTTTACAAGAGAATCAAAAGAGGTTGTATACAATTTTTTAAGAGCAAATCCCACAGGCATAGAGCGTGCTACATAAGCATTACAAACAACCATGTCTGCATACAGCTTAGGGGAATTTTCCCTAAACTCAACAAAAACATCAGAATCATTGTTAAAATAAAGCCGTACACGTAAAGGCTTACCAGTCTTACTGTTACGGTAAAGAATCCAGCTGCCGGGAGTATTCTTTGAATATCTTGCAGTCTGCTGAACATAGTCAGAGCCTGCAGTACCGTTACTATAATTAAAATTAATGACAGTCTTTGGAGCTACAATAATGGCAAGTTCTCCGTCGGCTTCTTCTGCACGCACCTGAAATTCATTGCCAATGCCGTCTTTATAAAGTTCAGGCTCTTTAGCACGTACATCCTGTACAGGTGCGTTAAACCAAGTCTGCACCAGCCCTTTTCGAATTTCAGTAGAATCTGGAATTCCAGACTTTGTATAATCTGCAAAAACAGGAACAAGCGTCAATAAAAACAAACTTATAAAAGCCCAACTCTTCTTCATATTACTGTCCTCCAATACCAGCAGCTACAGGTATTTCACTTTCTTTAACAGGTTCTGTATCTTCAAGAATTGCAGCGCCAGAAGCAAGCTGAATTTCAGGCTTTACAACAGAACCATCAGGGTTATGAATCATGCCATCAGAACCTTCATCTGGATGAAGTCCGGCAGGAGCATTACTAAGCAACAGTTTCAATCGGTTCAGCTGGTTTACTTCGCTAGAACCAGGATCATAATCAATAGCAGAAATATTTGTACCAGGATAGCGTCTTCTCAATTCCTTTATAACGCCCTTACCAGTAACATGGTTTGGAAGACATGCAAAAGGCTGTACACATGCAATGTTTATTACACCGCTCTTTATAAGTTCAACCATTTCTGCAGTAAGGAACCAACCTTCTCCTGTAATATTTCCAGACTGAACAATATCATTTACGCCTTTCATTAGAGAATAAATAATTGCAGGAGGCTCAAAACGACGGCTCTTTTTCAACTGCTTCTTTATATATGATCGGTAGCGTTCAAGCAACCATATAAACAGTCTTGCATTGCGTTCTGTCTTTTTAGGGAATGCAAGTTCTTCATGACGGAAAATACCAGTACTGAAAGAATAGAACAGGAAGTCTGCCAAATCTGGCATTACACATTCTGCACCTTCTTTTTCTATTGTATCTACAATCTGATTATTTGCAGTAGGATGGAATTTTACAAGGATTTCCCCAACAACACCAACTCTTGGCTTTTTTACAGGCAAAAGAGGAAGTGCATCAAAATCACGAATCATTTTCTTTATGATGCGATTATAAGAGAATGGATTTATATGCTTAAGGGCACGCTCAATCTTTGCATTCCAGCGTTCATAGAGAGCATTTGCACTGCCTGCAACAGCTTCGTAAGGTCTTGTTCTGTACAGGCAGCGCATTAAAACATCGCCAAGCATTAATGCACACATTGCACGGTTTACAAGCCCGAATGAAATTTTAAATCCAGGATTTTTTTCAAAGCCCTGTGCACTCAATGAAATTACAGGTACATGACCAAGCCCTGCATCATTCAAAGCACGTCTGATAAAACCAATATAATTCGTTGCACGGCATCCACCGCCAGTCTGAGAAATAAGCAAACTAGTCTTATTTACATCATACTTGCCGCTTTCAAGTGCAGAAATCAACTGACCTGCAACCAGAATTGAAGGATAACAAGCATCGTTATTAACATACTTCAAACCTGTATCTACAGCCTTTGGATCTACGGCATCAAGAATGACAAAGTTGTATCCTGCATACTCAAAAGCCTTCTTTACAAACTTAAAGTGAATAGGGCTCATCTGAGGAGCAAGAATTGTGTACTTATATTTCATTTCTTTCGTAAAGACCTGACGCTTATATGCAGCAGACTTTACGGACATCTTCTTATGATTTCTTTCACGAGCCTTTACAGCTGCAATCAAAGAACGAATACGGATGCGTACAGAACCAAGGTTATTAACTTCATCTATCTTAATTAATGTGTATGTACGAGATTTTGCACGTAAAATCTCATCCACCTGATCCGAAGTAACAGCATCAAGACCACATCCAAAAGATGTAAGCTGAATGAGTTCCAGATTAGGCATTCCGCTCACAAAAGAAGCAGCCCTATACAGACGGTTATGATATGTCCACTGGTCTATAACACGCAAAGGACGCTCTATTGCACCAAGATGTGCTACGGAATCTTCTGTAAATACGGCAAGACCAAGACCATGAATCATTTCAGGAATGCCGTGATTAATCTCTGGGTCAAGGTGATAAGGACGGCCAGAAAGAACAATTCCATTTGCACCGTGAACAATCATTTCCTCAATGGCTTCTTCACCCTTTGCCTGAACTTCTTTTCTAAAGTTTTCCTGCTCATTCCAAGCTTCGTTTACAGCAGCTTCAACCTGTTTCTGAGTAATCTTAAAATGCTTGCTCAACTCTTCGTAAAGACGTTCTGCAAGACGAGGTTTATCATAAATAGGAAGGAACGGTTCCAGGAACAGAATTGATGAATCTTGACGTAATTCTTCTACGTTATTGCGTAATACTTCCGGATAACTTGTTACAACAGGACAGTTGTAATGATTTCCTGCCCCTGCATCTTCCATTTTTTCATAAGGAGCACAAGGATAAAATATAAACTTACAGCCCATTTGGAGAAGGCTCTTTATGTGACCATGTGCAATTTTACCAGGGTAACATACTGATTCCGATGGAATTGTTTCAAGTCCTTTTTCGTAAATGCCTCTGCTTGATCTAGGAGAAAGACGTACTCGGAAGCCCAATTTTGTAAAGAACGTAAACCACAACGGATAGTTCTCATACATATTAAGGACTCGAGGAAGTCCAACATCTCCTAAAACAGCTTCTTCAGGCTTAAGAGGTACATAATGTGCAAAAAGTCTTTTATATTTCCATTCAAAAAGATTTGGAAGGTTTTTATTCTCATCCCCGTCAATCTTTGTGTCAGCCTTGTTGCTTGCATCTACAACCTGTGTATCAGAACCAAGTTCTGCACCGCGTTCACAGCGGTTACCTGTAACAAATTTACGGGAAACATCACCAGAAGTAAAGGTATTAATAGTAAGAAGACAGTTATTTGAACACTTACCGCAACGCTTTAATTCCAAATTTACATTGAAAGATTCCAGCTGGTCTAAAGTTGCAATATTACTCTTTACAAATTTTGGTGTCTGATCAGGCTCGCCTGGCTTTGGACGGCGTAAATCTTCCCACTGGTCCTGTGCAATAAGGGCAGAACCATAAGCACCCATCAAGCCCGCAACATTAGGACGGAATACATTAACGCCTGCAATCTTTTCAAAAGCACGAAGTACAGCATCATTATTAAAAGTTCCGCCCTGGACAACAACTTTCTTTCCAATTTCTGCCGCATTTCTAAGTTTAATAACCTTAAACAGAGCATTCTTTATTACAGAATAGGAAAGACCTGCTGAAATGTCAGCAACGGAAGCGCCTTCTTTCTGAGCCTGCTTTACACGGCTGTTCATAAATACCGTACAGCGAGTACCCAAGTCTACAGGTTTTTCCGCAAGCAAGGCAAGTTTTGAAAACTGCTGAACATTCATGCCCATAGTGTGAGCAAAGTTGTCAAGAAAGCTTCCACAGCCAGAAGAACAGGCCTCATTAAGCTGTATTGATGTAATTGCACCGTCTTTCATGCGCAGACATTTCATGTCCTGTCCGCCAATATCAAGCAGGAATTCTACACCAGGCACAAAGAAATCTGCGGCACGGTAATGTGTTATTGTCTCAACTTCACCGCTGTCAACGCCCAAAGC
>CACXDK010000175.1 GCA_902766345.1 uncultured Spirochaetaceae bacterium
AAAAGTCCTATGTTCTTTATTGCCATAGCCTGTGTTGTAAATATTGTTCTTGATGTTGTTTTTATGGGCGTACTAAAAATGGGTGCGGCTGGAGCAGCTTATGGAACCGTGCTTGCACAGGCTTTCAGTGTTTTATGTGCTTTTGTTGCCATTAAGAAATTTAACATGGGCATTCATCTTACAAAAAAAGATTTTTCATTGTGTAACGGCTATTTTTCGCAGATGCTTGTAATAGGTCTTCCTATTGCCGTTCAGGATGGCTTTGTACAGATTTCTTTTTTGATTATTACGATAATTGCAAACCGTAGGGGAGTGGATGTTGCCGCTGCAGTAGGAATTGTAGAAAAGATAATATGCTTTTTATTTCTTGTGCCTTCTACCATGCTTTCTGCTGTTTCTTCTATTTCTGCCCAGAACATAGGGGCTGGAGAATTCGGAAGAGCAAAAAAGACTCTTGTTGCAGGCTCTGCCATGGCAGCGGGTATTGGCTGTATTTTTGCAATTATCTTCCAGTTTGCTTCTCGCCCTGTGCTTTCTCTATTTACAGATAACGAGACTGTTGTAGATCTTGGTACTCAGTATTTAAAAACTTATGTCTTTGACTGCTTGGTGGCTGGAATTCACTTTCCATTCAGTGGATTTTTCAGTTCTTTTGGTTTTTCTATGGTATCTTTTGTGCATAATGTTTGTTCTATTATTGCAGTGAGAATTCCCGGAGCTTATCTTGCAGCTTTGTATTTTCCTAAAACTTTGTATGCAATGGGACTTGCCGCACCCCTTGGTTCTCTTCTTTCTGTGTTTATATGTATAGGCGTATATGTGCACATGCAACGTAGGGGAAAATTCGACAGGATTGCATAAAATTTCTTTGGAAAATTTATGTAATTTGTAGTATAATATGTATAGGAACCGAGAGTTTTGCAGGCTTTACTGCATGCATGAAGGTTGATGAGTTTAGCAGAAGGAGGTCGCTTATGATTAGCTTTAAAAACAAAGTAAAATTAGTTTCTTTTTTGTGCGTATTGTTCTCATTTTCCTCTTTTGCCTTGACAGGTTCTGCAGATATTTCTGACGATGCAAAGACAATTGGGTATGGGGCTTACAGAAACCGTAAGGATATTGTCCTTGTAATAATCCCAAGTTCTGTGGAAAGCATTCATAAAAATGCTTTTGTGAACTGTCCAAACATTGTAAGCATTTCTTTTGATGATGAAGATGACTGGTTCATTACACAGGATGAAACAAACTGGCGCAACAAAACAATGGGGACGAGAATTGACGTGAGTGATTCTTCTTCCAATGTTGGTGCGATGAGATCTGGAAAGTATTTCTTTTATAAATCGCAAAAATAATTACAAAAAAAGCAAAAAAAAATTTGACAACACGACATTGTGGTCATATAATTAAAACCATAATATAACCCCTTGGGAGGCCAAATTGGCAAAGGTAGAACTGAAGGGTATTGGTAAGATTTATGACGGCGATGTTCGTGCTGTTCAGAATGCCAATATCACTATTGAAGACAAGGACTTCTGCGTATTCGTAGGTCCTTCTGGATGTGGAAAGTCAACAACTCTCCGCATGGTTGCTGGTCTGGAAGATATCAGCGAAGGTGAACTGTACATTGATGGTGAACTGATGAATGATGTTCCACCAAAGGACAGAAACATCGCTATGGTATTCCAGAATTACGCTTTGTATCCGCACATGACAGTATATGACAACATGGCTTTCGGTCTTAAGATCCGTAAAATGGATAAGGCTGAGATTAAGCGCCGTGTTGATGAAGCTGCCAAGAGTTTGGGATTGGTTCAGTATTTGGATCGTAAACCTAAGGCACTTTCTGGTGGACAGAGACAGCGTGTTGCTGTAGGCCGCGCAATTGTTCGTAATCCAAAAGTTTTCTTGTTTGACGAGCCACTTTCTAACCTTGATGCAAAGCTCCGTGTTACAATGCGTGGCGAAATTGCTGCATTGCACCAGAGACTTCAGGCCACAATGATTTATGTTACCCATGACCAGATTGAAGCTATGACAATGGGTACAAAAATCGTAGTTATGAAAGACGGTCATGTACAGCAGATTGGTGAACCACTGTTCTTGTACAACCATCCTATTAACAAATTCGTAGCAGGATTCATTGGTTCGCCTCCAATGAACTTCCTCACTGTATCTGTAAAGAAATCTGGCGATAAGATTGTTGTAGATGAAGGTTCGTTCGAACTCACTCCAACAGCTGCTCAGCAGGAAGCTCTTAAGGCTTATGTTGGTCAGGACATCTATTTTGGTGTACGTCCTGAAGACTTGACTTACTGTGAAGCTCCTGCATCAGAGAACAATATGCAGATGAAGATTTCTAACAAGGAACCTCTTGGTGCAGAAACTCACCTTTTCCTTGCTACAAAAGCCCAGAGCGTTATTGCTCGTGTTCAGGCTTCTGCTAAGGAAGGATTCAAAATTGGTGATACAGTTAACTTCCAGCCAAGAATGGAGAAATGTAAGTTCTTTGTTAAGAATCCAGAGGATTTGGACGAAGAAAAGAACATTTGTGAAAAGATTGATGCTCCATGGTTGAAAAATCCTTTAACAGGTCAGATCGGCTACGATAAGATCGAAGGCGATGCATCTGCAAACTCATAATTAAATTGAGTTTGTTGTCATGACGGAACACCCCCAGAAAATATTTCTGGGGGTGTTTTTTTATGTTTTGTTGTTTGATTTATGTGTAGTGGACACAAAAAAAGATGGCAAGCTTTTGAAAAGATGAAAATCTTTTTACTTGCCATCTTAAAATCTAAGATTGAACTTCAACTAAACCTTAAACTGATCTATCTGTGTTCCAATTTGAGATATAGAATCTTTCATTTTACCTGCAATTTCTGAAAGAGATGCTCCTGTTTCATTTATTTTCTTAGCACCTATGGACATTTCTTCCATGCTGGATTTCATTACTAAAGTTGCATTTTGAAGGTTTCTGACTTCATCAAGAATATGCTTGTTTCCTACGGACATTTCTTCCGAAGCTGTTCTAACTTCAATGGTGCTGTTATTCATTGACTGCAAAGAAACCGTAATTTGTGTTGAACCTTCCTGCTGTTCTTTCATTGCAGCTTTTATTTGATGAACAAGCGTTTCAGTTTCATTTATTTTATTTGCAACAATATTAAAGGCCTCACTTGATTCCTGAGAAGCTTCAACTACAAGGTTGATTGATTCTTTTATGCTTGAAAGCTGTGTACCGATTGTTTTTGACTGTGCGGTAGAGGTTTCTGAAAGTTTTCGAATTTCATCCGCAACAACTGCAAAACCTTTACCTGCTTCGCCTGCATGAGCTGCTTCAATTGCCGCATTCATTGCAAGAAGGTTTGTCTGGCTTGCAATTGATGCAATTGCGGCATTTGCTTCCTGCAGCATCTTTGACTGCTGTTCAATTTCAAGTATTCGCTGGTTTACGTGAACCTGCTTTTCAGCACCGCTTTTTGCATTTTGTGACAAGGAATCGAATGACGATGCCATTTTATCAACCGAATTGTTTACAGATGCAATGTTGCCTATCATTTCTTCTACGGCTGCAGAAGCATTGCTTACTCCCTGAGACTGATTTGCAATCATCTTTTCAAGGGAATCGATATTTGAGGCAATTTCGTTTACGGCACCTGCTGTCTGAGCAACGCTTTCGCCTTGTGTGCTTATTTGATTATGTACGCTTTCAATATTTGCAATAATCTGTGTAATTGATGCACTTGTGTCCTGCATGCTGTTGTCAAGGTCATCGCCAGCTGCTTCAAGTACTTCTTTTGAATCTTTTACATCAGAAACGATTGTTTGAAGCTTTTCTGTAAAGTTATTGAATCCACGAACAACTCCGCCAATTTCATTATTGACTTTTGCTTCTGAACCAGATATGCGCTGTGTTAAGTCTGCCTTTCCAGACGCAATTTCTTCAATAGAAGCCTTTACGCTCTGCAATGGTTTGAGGGAATGTAAAATTCCAGCTCCAATACCCAAAACAAGTGCTACTGCAAGAAGAATGCCTGCAATTATAAGTGTTATGGTAATTTCATTTGCTGTTGCATAAACTTGACTTTGATCAATTACAAATGCAAATCCCCAGTTTGCGTTTTCAACTGGCTGATAAGTTACATATTTTTTGCCCAATCCTTTTGACTGTATCCACCTTGAACCGCTTTCCTTTTGGGCAAGAGCCAAAGTTATTGGCTGCAAGGCGTCCTGAATGGTGTCTTTTTTGTCTTCTGTATAGTCAGCAGCAGAGGTTGCTATGATTTGACCTTCACTGTTGAAAAGTATTGCGAATCCTGTCTTTCCGATGCGAATGGTGCTTAAAAACTCGTACAGTTTATCAACACCTACTACGGCACTGTAAAAACCGATTGTTTTTCCGTTTACTTTTACAGCCTTGGAAACATGAATAATTGTTGTTCCTGTTGATTTTGATGTTACAGGATCGTCAATATGAGTTTCGTTTCCCTGCTTCATTATTGCTGCAAAGTAATCGCGGTCTGCAACATTCGTAATTTTATTCTGGTCATTGTAAAAATCGCCTTTTTCGTCAATAAAGCCTATGCGGTCAAAATCGGGAGTGCGGGATTTTGCATGCTGTACTAACCACTGCTGTATGG
>CACXDK010000176.1 GCA_902766345.1 uncultured Spirochaetaceae bacterium
GGAAGACCGTTACTTACTAGAACGGAACACAATTACTTACTAGAACGGAACACAATTACTTACTAGAACGGAACTCCGTTACTTGCTAGAACGGTACACCGTTGCTTACTAGAATGGTACACCATTACTTACTATAATGGTACACCGTTGCTACTAGAACTGAACACCGATGCTACCGAAACGGAACTCCGTTACTTACTAGAACGGTACACCGATGCTACTAGAATGGAACTCCGATGCTACCGAAACGGTACACCGTTACTTACTAGAATGGTGTACCGTTACTTACTAGAATGGTGCACCGTTGCTTACTATAATGAAAAAGTCCTATGAGAAATGCAAGTTTTATTGCAAAAGTCATAGGACTTATGTTAAAATAATTGCAAAAATGGCACAACTTTTGCAAGGAGACATTTATAATTAAACCCATATCATGAAGATAAAACAGCACTTTGTGCTAAAAGCTTTGCTTAAAGCTCCGCTTCTAGCACTTATCATACTGACATTCACAGCAATTCCTGCAAATTCCCAGAATGCCACACCTCTAATGATGGCTGCCAAAAACGGAAACGACTGGCAGCTTGCAAAACTCATAAGCTCAGGTGCGGACTTGCAGGAACGTGATGCAGAAGGCTGGACAGCCCTCATGTATGCAGTGCGGTATCAGCAGGACAGCAACATTGTAAAAACCCTTATAGACAACGGTGCTCTCATAAGAGTGCGTAATACATACAATTTTACGCCACTTTTGATTGCCTCGCTGTACACACAGAATCCTGACATCCTTGCCATGATGCTGAAAGACCGCAACGGTGCTGAAGAAGAAGTGTTTAATGCTTTCATTCTTTCGATTGTAAGCAATGAAGTAACGGATGATATTAGATTTGAGAAGAACAAGCTGTTTTTGGAAAAAGAGGTTTCCATTAATGCCTTTTGGAAAGGTCTGACACCTCTTATGTATGCATGTAAATACAGCTCCACTACGGCAATAATCAAGCAGTTGTTGGAATACGGAGCCAATACCTCCATCCGCAATAAAGAAGGAAAGACAGCATTTGACTATGCACAGGAAAATCAATCCCTGTTACATGATGAAACTTACTGGTCGCTGACTACAAACAGGAATGTAAAATGAGAATTACTGGTGGAACATTAAAAGGTAGAGTTACAGAAACCCCTTATGGCAAAATGGCAATTCGCCCAGCCATGGACAAAATGAGGGAATCTGTATTCAATATAATAGGTTCAAAACTCGCAGGAAAATCTTTTCTGGATTTATTTTCTGGTTCAGGAACAATAGCACTTGAAGCGGTCTCCCACGGAGCAACACAGGTGAGTCTGTGCGAAATGGACAGATCAAAGGCAAAAATTGTCTTCAAAAACGTTGCCATGGCGGAAGAAGTTGGTGTAAGGGTGGAATGTCATTTTATGGCAGTAGAACTGTTTCTTAAAAGATGCAAGGCGCAGTACGACTACATATTCCTTGATCCTCCATTCCCGTACAAATACCGTCAGGAGCTTTTGCAAACCATTTCTGACCGCAAATTAATTACGGAAAACGGAACTGTCATTATACATTATCCAAAGGAAGATCCTTTGCCTGAGTGTATAGGGACACTGAAAAAGGCTGATCACCGCGTATACGGCAGGTCTCATGTTGATTTTTATACATTTATAAACTTGACAAATAGTTAATATAAGTTAAAATTAAATGTTGTAACGGAAATAAGGTATTTTAATGGATGATGATTTAAAAAAGCAAATAGACAGCAAGCAGGGGCCTGATGGTTTTATAAAAGTAACAGACCAACCGGTAGATAATCTTTCTGCACAGCAGCGTGTTGTTTTAAATCGTAAAGCAAATGCCCTATTCAATGAAGGAAAAATTGAAATGGCTGAGCGAATCTTCATTACAACAGGATATTCCGACGGTTTAACAAGGGTTGGAGATGTATATGCCCAAAAACATGATTATTTACGGGCTTTAAAACTATACCTCCTGGCTCATAATAAACGAAAATCTGAACCACTTATAGAAAAAATGTCTTCGGTGGTTTCTGCAATGTTAAAATAGATGGAGAAAAAATGGCTGAAATTAAAAGTTTACAAGATTCATCAGAGGAGTTGTTTCCTCAGGAATTAGGTTCAAGTCCTATGCCTCAGGACTCTGCAGATTCAGGCATCGCAAACAAAATTAGCGAAATGTCAAAAAAAGGATATTCTTTCCTTAAAGAAAACCGCGTTGACGATGCTATAGATGCATTTTCAAAGATTTTATCTATTGAAGACAACAACAATTATGCACTTGTAGGTCTTGGAGACAGTGAAAGAAAACGCAATCGCTTTAGGGATGCCATTGAATATTATTCAAAATGTCTTTCATTCCATCCTGGAAACAATTATGCACTTTTTGGTCTTGCAGACTGTTACAAGGCTTTGAATCAGTATCACAAGGCAATTGAAATTTGGGAACAGTATCTCATTCACGATGACAGAAACATTACGGTTCTTACAAGAGTTGCGGACGCTTACCGCAAGGTAAAGGACTTTAAAAAGTCAAAGCAGCTTTATCTTCAAGTTCTTGAAATGGAAGATAATAATGCTTATGCACTCATTGGTCTTGGACACCTGCACTATGACTTTAAGGAATACAAAGACGCACTTTATTACTGGACAAAGATGCTTGATGTCAACCCAGAAAATGTTGACATCCGTGTTCTTACTTCCATTGGAAACTGTCACAGAAAGCTCAAGACTTTTGAAAAGGGCGTAATTTATTTTGAAAAAGCCCTGCAGAAAGATCCAAACAACTTCTATGCATTGTTTGGCATGGCTGACTGCTACAGGGGAATGAACCAGCAGTTCCGTTCTATTGAATACTGGAACAAGATTTTGGAGATTGACCCTCATAACAAGGTAATTCTGACTCGTGCAGGTGATGCATATAGAAATACTGGGGACTATGCAACGGCAACTGCCTATTACAATCGTGCAATGGACATTGACTTTGACATTTATGCAGCTCTTGGTCTTGCCCTCATCTGTAAAGGCGAAGGAAAATATGATGAAGCCATTGAAAGACTTACTCATCTTATCCGCGATGACCAAAAGAACTACAGATTGTATATTGACCTTGCAGACTGCTACATAAAGCTCAAGAACAAACCGAAGGCTATTGAAACGCTGAAAGACTTTCAGAAACAGGGAATAAAAAGTCAAGCTGTAAACGATATGCTCGA
>CACXDK010000177.1 GCA_902766345.1 uncultured Spirochaetaceae bacterium
TAAAGTCCAGACCACCATCCAGGATATTATATATCTCATATATCGATCGAGCAAGCAGTTGTGCACGCATGACACCAGTCTTGCCGCCATTACCGACAATACCGCCCACCTTACTGCGAAGCTCCTCAGGCATAGCCTCACCAGCAAGGATATTTATGCCAATGCCTACAATAACAGCTTCCACAGCCGCCCGTTCAGGATTAAACACCCCTTCTGTCAAAATGCCGCAAACCTTCCTGCCCCGTACATAGATGTCGTTCACCCATTTTATCTGAGTCTCAACATTAAACAAAGCTTCTATAGCCCTGCATACGCCGACAACAGTGGCAACAGTATATTGAGCAGGATCAGAGACAGACTTTTCGGGAGCATAAAGAAAACTAAAATATATGCCTGTCTTATCCGGTGAGTAAAAAGACCTGCCTACACGTCCTTTTCCTGCCGTTTGAGAAGCAGAGGCCACAACCATTCTGTGCATGTTCCTTACACAATCATCACTAGCATTCTGAACACGCCTCATAAGCTCCGAATTAGTACTGTCTATAACATCATAGACCGACAGCAACTCTTTTTTCAGGGGACAGGCAGGTTCATATCTTGAAAAGCAATCCCAGAATGACTGAGCATCAAACACATCATTTACATCATTCATTTTTTTCCAAGCATTACAAACTCGCTCACTGCAGAACAGTATGCAATGCCACTCCCTGGTTCTGCAAGACACGGCAAAGTGCGGATGGCTTCAAGCACAGCTTCTTTTTTCTCATGCTCCACAACAATGCAAAGCATTTCTTTTTCAGGAACAATATGCATACCAAAGAATTTTGCATCATCTTCACGTGCAGTTCCTCTTGCATTAATAACCGTTCCGCCACCAGCACCAGCTTTACGGGCAGCAGCCATTGCATCATCTGCATAGCCTTTGTTAATTATTACCGTTATAAGATCACGTTCCATTTCATTAGCCATATCCACATCTCCTTGCAAAGAACTGTGAGTTACATTTCCAGCTTTCATCATACTGTCCGCATCCATGCAGAACATCATGCCAAAACCGCTACGCTCCTTTAAACATACATCAACCACCGCCTGATATATTGCCTTGTGATTTTGGTCATCCGTAAGGATATACACAATATCCTTCATAGAATCCCCAATGCCAAGAGCCGCAATAAATGCATTAGCACTTATGCCACGCCCCATTGCAACAGTACCGCCAAAACTCCCAGCAGACACAGCCGCATTGGAAATAAGTTCCGCCTTGTTATGAGGAACAATGCTCACTAAAAGTCTGAATCTGCTCATTGACTCTCCTTCTTAGTTTTCATTTTAAATACAAGCCCAAGCATCTGAATTGCAATTAAAGGAGTCATAGCAACAAGAGCAATAACCCCGAATGCATCCGTTGCAGAATTTCCTCCAGCAGCCGCTGCCGCACCAAGCGTAAAAGAAAGAATAAACGTACTAGTCATAGGCCCCGAAGCAACACCACCAGAATCAAACGCAATACCAACAAACATTGGAGGACAGAATAATGAAAGCACAAGAGCTGCAAGATACCCTGGCACAAGCACATACCACAGGCTAAATCCATACATAATACGCAGCATGCTTAATCCTATAGAAATTGCAACACCAGCAGACAAAGCAAAGAGCATAGCTTTTCGGCGGATAGTACCACCGCTTACCTGTTCAACCTGTTCAGTCAAAACCCATACCGCAGGTTCTGCACAAACAACAACAGCACCAAATACAATTCCAGTAAGAGTAAGTAAGCCAATCCAAATTCCGCCAGCATCACAAGCCCTTTCGCCCAAAACAAGCCCAAGTTTTTGACCAGCTGGCATAAAACCGCCATTCACACCAATCAGAAAGATTACAAGCCCAACATAGCTATAACCAAGACCTTTCAAAACACGGCGAAACTGTACAGGTGGCATTTTCAAAAGAAGGAATTGAAAAGCTGCAAACATAATTACAAGAGGTAAAAGAGCCATGCTAACTTCTTTCATTTCTTCTGGAAGAAGCTCAATAAAAATCTTTAAATTCAACCCCTCAGCAACCGCTTCTACAGTTCCAGTACTTTCTTCAACAGCCCCAGAAGCACCATCCAAAGAAAGTCCTCCCAAACACTTAAGAACAAGGCCATACACACAGACCGCTGCAACAGGACCTACAGAAGCAATGCCAGTCAATCCAAACGAATCCTCAGAACTGTCTGCATGAGAATTTCCGTGCTGACCTTTAGAACGAACCGCAGCAACACCAACTCCCAAAGCCATAATAAAAGGAACTGTCATAGGACCTGTTGTAGCACCGCCAGCATCAAATGCAACACCTTGAAATTCTTTAGGGCACAAAAAAGCAAGAATGAAAACACCTACATAAGCCACAATCAGAACATATTTTAGTTTGAGCGAAAGCATTGTACGTAAAAGTCCCATTACAACAAAAAGACCAATGCCCGCAGCAATCATAAAAATCAAAGCCCACTTATTCACAGAAGAAGCAACGCTTTTTATCTGATCTGCAAGAACCTGAACATCAGGCTCTGCAATAGTAACCATGACACCTATAATAAATGACACTCCAAGCAGCAAAGCTAAATTACGCTTTGCCGTAAGAGCCGCACCGCA